>CAKZLA010000344.1 GCA_937124525.1 uncultured Desulfobacterium sp. | reverse complement strand
AGGGCATTTTCCACCTGGTCCGCAGAGGCACCGCCCCCAACATCCATGAAGTTGGCAGGTTCGGCTCCGGCAAGTTTGATGATATCCATGGTGGCCATGGCAAGCCCGGCCCCATTGACGATATTGCCCACATTACCGTCCAGATTCACATAGTTGAGGTTAAATTTTGACGCCTCCACTTCCTGGGGATCTTCCTCATCAAGGTCTCTATATTCCAAGAGATCCTTGTGGCGGAACATGGCATTGGAATCAATGTCCACCTTGGCGTCCAGAGCCAGCACCTGATCGTCTGCTGTGAGAATCAGGGGATTGATCTCCACAAGAGAACAATCATTGGCAACAAAAAGGGTGTACAGCTGACGCACCAGACCGGCAAACTGCTTTTTGGCAGGTTTTGGAATGGCAAGCCCAAATCCCAGTTCGCCCAGCTGATAATTCTGGATACCCATGAGGGGGTCCACATAAATTTTAATGATTTTTTCCGGGGTTTTGGCAGCCACCTCTTCAATGTCCATGCCGCCTTCCTGGCTTGCCATGATAACCACCTTGGCTGTTTCCCGGTCCACCAACATGCTCAAATAAAGCTCTTTGGCAATGTTCTGACCAGCTTCCACCAGAATTTTCTTGACCAATCTTCCCTCGGGTCCGGTCTGATGGGTCACCAGTGTCATTCCAAGGATTTCATCGGCAAGATTTCCTGCCTCTTCCCGGGATGGGGCAAGCTTTACCCCACCGCCTTTGCCACGGCCGCCAGCATGAATTTGTGCCTTGACAACCACGGGATACCCGCCCAGTTGTTCTGCAACATTCAGGGCCTCTTCCCGGGAAAAAGCAACCTGGCCCTGGGGAACAGGCACATCATACTTTCTAAAAAGCTCCTTTGCCTGGTACTCATGTATCTTCATAATCAATCCTTAACACTTTCAGATAGTTTTTGTATGAAAAAGAAGGGGGCTGGTATTGGATACCAGCGTTCCATTATGGACCCTGCTTTTACATTTCCTGTGGCGGCAGACCGATCTGCCAAGGCATACTGATTCACATCAAAATGACATGCTATCCTGTATTGAAGGGTGTCATGTCATTTGCAGCACGCCTGTTAAAATACCACAAATCTTATATTACATGAAATATTTCATGTCAATTTTTTATGTGCTTCTCCATAATTTTTTATAACTGCTGCGGACAGACCTGATATTTCTCCTTGGTTTATCCAGAACATGGGGCAGCTGGGGCAAAAATAGATTCTACCCCTACGTTCTTAAATCTGGTATTTTACCTTGGTTTGCCCGCAACAAAGATTGAAAATATCTCTTGGTTTGCCGGGACTTTTATATAACTGCCACGGGCAGGCCATATTGGGGATCTGGCCTGCCCACAACAAATATCGAAACTCTTATTATTACAAGATTTTGGGCGGAGTTTCATATAAAAAAACCTACACATAAGACAGCAGTCTTTCTGCGGCTGCCGTGGGGGACATCAATTCATTTTCAACCTGATGGGAAATGTGGGACATGTTGGCCATCACATCGGGATTTTCCCTGAACCGGGTCTTCAAACCCGTTTCCAGAAGATGCCACATCCAGTCTAATGCCTGGGCTTTTCTTCTCTGTTCAAACTCTTTGGTCTCTTTCATTTTAAGGCGATGGTCAAGCACCGTTTCCCAGACATTAACCGTGCCCCCCTCCAGCATGGAACTGCAGGTAAGTACAGGGGGCCGCCAGGTGGGGGACTCCGGGGTGACCATGTGCATGGCAATTTCATACTCCTGGCGGGCATTGGATGCCCGTTCCAGATTATCCCCATCCGCCTTGTTAATGGCAATGGCATCGGCCACCTCAAGGATTCCCTTTTTAATGCCCTGGAGTTCATCTCCGGCCCCGGCGATCATCAGGGCCAGAAAAAAATCCACCATGGTGGACACCCGGGTTTCAGACTGTCCCACCCCCACGGTTTCCACCAAAACCACATCAAACCCGGCAGCTTCACACACCAACATCATCTCCCGGGTTTTTGCGGCCACTCCCCCCAGGGTTTCACCCGAGGGAGATGGTCGAATAAAGGCATTTTCATGGCAGGCAAGTTGCTCCATGCGGGTTTTATCCCCCAGGATACTGCCACCGCTTCGCTGGCTTGAGGGGTCCACGGCCAGCACCGCCACCCGATGCCCTTTGTTGGCAAGGTAGAGCCCCAGATTTTCCACAAAGGTGCTTTTGCCAACGCCTGGCACACCGGTGATGCCAAGCCGCACGGACTTTCCCGTGTGGGGCAGCAACCCATCCATTACCCGGGCCGCCATGGTCCGGTGCAGGGGAAGAGAACTTTCCACCAGGGTCATGGATTTGGCTATCCAACGACGATTTCCCTCCAAAACCCCTTTAACAAAGGCATCACACTGGTGTAAATCCATGGTCATCAGGCTCCCAGGGCGTTCAAGGTTTTATTGGCACACTCGGTGACAACACTTCCCGGGCCAAAAACTTCAACGGCACCTGCTGCCCTTAACATATCATAGTCTTTGGGGGGAATAATGCCGCCCACCACCACCTTGATATCGTCAGCACCCTCATCTTTCAATGCCGCAATCAGTGCCGGCACCAGGGTTTTATGTCCGGCGGCAAGGCTTGAAACACCCACCACATGCACATCATTTTCCACGGCCATGCGGGCGGCCTCCTCCGGTGTCTGGAACATGGGGCTTATATCCACATCAAATCCAAAATCAGCATAGGCTGTGGCAATGACCTTAACCCCTCTATCGTGGCCATCCTGTCCCATCTTGGTCACCAGAATACGGGGGCGGCGGCCCTGGGTTTTTTCAAAGTCTTCCGTGCGTTTTCTCAACGCTGTGATAATTTCCGTGTCCTGGAATTCCGAAGCATATACCCCGGAAATACACTGGGTGGTGGCAACGAATCGTCCAAATACCGTTTCCATGGCGTCGGATATCTCCCCCACTGTGGCCCTGGCCCGCACTGCGTCAATGGCAGCGGCCAGAAGATTGGAATCAGTTTTTGCGGCCTGTTTCACCGCATCCAATGCCTTTTCTACGGCCCCGGCATCCCTGTCTTTCTTTATCTGATCCAGACGGGCCACCTGTTCCGTTCTAACTTCCTCGCTGATCTCAAGCACTTCAATGGGTTTTTCATCGGCAACGATGTACTTGTTTACCCCCACAATGACATCGGTTGCCCCATCAATTCTGGCCTGACGTCGGGCAGCCACCTCTTCAATGCGGCGTTTGGGCATGCCGGTTTCAATGGCTTTGGCCATGCCGCCAAGCTCTTCAACTTCTTTTAAGATCTTTCTGACCTCGTCCACGATGCTCTGGGTTAAGGATTCCACATAGTAGGAGCCCCCCAGGGGATCCACCACCGAAGTGACCTTGGACTCTTCCTGGACAATGATCTGGGTATTTCTGGCAATTCTGGCAGAGGTTTCCGTGGGAAGGCCCACGGCCTCATCAAAGGAGTTGGTGTGCAAGGACTGGGTGCCGCCAAGCACCGCTGACATGCACTCCAAGGTGGTACGGATGATATTGTTATAGGGGTCCTGCTGGGTCAGACTCCAGCCGGATGTCTGGCAATGGGTTCTTAGCATGCTGGATTTTGGATTCTTGGGATTAAATTGTCCCATGAGTTCTGCCCAGAGAAACCGGGCAGCCCTGAGCATGGCAATGTCCATGAAAAAGTTCATGCCAATGCCAAAGAAAAAGGAGAGTCGTGGGGCAAAGGCATCAATGTCAAGACCTGTGGCCAGGGCCGCCTTGACATATTCAAGCCCGTCAGCCAGGGTAAAGGCAGTCTGGAGCACGGAATCTGCCCCTGCCTCCATCATGTGATACCCGCTGATACTCACGGTGTTAAATTTTGGCATGTTCTCGGAACAATACCCGATGATGTCGGCAATGATGCGCATGGACGGGGTGGGGGGATAAATATAGGTGTTCCGGGTGAGGTACTCCTTTAAAATGTCATTCTGGATGGTACCTGAAAGCTGTTCCTGTTTTACGCCCTGCTCTTCGGCGGCCACAATATATCCGGCAAGGATGGGCAGAACAGCACCATTCATGGTCATGGAAACCGACATTTTATCCAGGGGGATCTGGTCAAAGAGAATCTTCATGTCCTCAACTGAATCCACGGCAACCCCAGCTTTTCCCACATCGCCAAATACCCGGGGATGATCGGAATCATACCCCCTGTGGGTGGCAAGGTCAAAGGCAACAGAAAGGCCCTTTTGGCCTGCGGCAAGGTTTTTCCGGTAAAAGGCGTTGGACTCCTTTGCCGTGGAAAATCCCGCATATTGACGAATGGTCCAGGGTCGTCCTGCATACATGGTGGCTTTGGGTCCCCGGACATAGGGGGAAAATCCTGGCAATGAGGATTTAAATTCAACGGATTCAAGATCTTCTGCGGTGTAAAGCGGTTTGATCTCAATCCCTTCCGGGGTCTGGGTATTCAATGATTCAAGGGGTTTTCCCCTGAGTTCCTTTTCAGCCAGAGCCTTCCAGCTGTTTACATCCGGTACTTGTGACATGTGCAATACCTTTCCTTTTAGAAGATGACTATGAGTATGTATTCATCCAGTTAAACCATAAGGGACTTCACAAGAATAAAACTACCCACTTTCAAAATAAAGAGCCCTTAATTACAGGTATGTTCAATTAAACTTGGGTAAATTATTTGTTATGAAAGCCTTAAAAGCCTGGACTTTTAAAGTTTAATCCCGCTGGCACAGCTCCACCAGAACCCCCGATGTATCTTTGGGGTGCAAAAAGGCAATCTGTGCACCCCCTGCCCCCCTGCGCGGTTTTTCATCAATGAGTCGAATCCCCTTGGCTTTTAATTCTTCCAGAGCTGTTTCAATGTTTTCCACCCGGAAGGCAACATGCTGGATGCCCTCGCCTTTTTTATCTATGTATTTGGCCACAGGACCATCCGGGGCCGTGGATTCCAGGAGCTCAACCTCACTTTCCCCCACGGGTAAAAACGCAGTGGTAACCTTCTGGGCTTCAACGGTTTCAGTACCAGCAAATTCCATACCAAGGACATCCGTCCAAAAATTTTTGCCTTGATCAATGCTTTTGACGGCAATACCAAGATGATCAATTTTAAGTACTTTCATGTTTCTCCTTCATTATTTTTTGTGAAAAACAGACGTTAAGCATGGGACATTGAATATCCGATACCGGGTTACGCCACCTCTTTTTTTATGTAGTTATCACCGTAAAACCGACAAAATAAAATTCGTTACAAACTGAATATCAACTATTTAAAACCTATACAACGCCGCAGCGACATTTTTTGCTCATTCCTTGCCGGGCACGGAAATGGCTCGCCAGATCATGTCGAACAGGACATTGCTTTGGGCGGCCAGACTTTCCTTGCATCCCCGCTGGACCCACATAAAAAAGGAGCGCTGCACCAGTCCCAGCATAATGTCCAGCAAAATTCCAGAGCGGACCAGGGGATTTAGGATGCCCTGGTCCTGCCCTTTTTTCAGAACTTCCAGATAAAGATGGATCATTTTTTTTTGGTCAAATGTTTTATCAGCCATCCATGTGCCCATGGGAAGGGTCATGAAGAGCATGCGACCCAGGTAGGGGTGCCGTTCATAATAATCCAACTGGAGCCAGAGGACTTTACGCAATTTTTCTTTAAGGTCTTCAATGCCCTGAAGATGATCTATGATACGATTGGTGAGCCTGCCCAGCCAGATATCCACATAGGTAAAAACCAGCTGTTCTTTGCTGCCGAAATGCTTGTATATGGTCGTGAAGCTAACCCCAGCCGCCTTTGCCACATCCCGGATATTTGCCCTGTGAAAATCAGAATGGGAAAAGACGTCCATTACGGCCTTTTCCAGACGTTTGTTGACTTCGGGTCGCAATGTAGGTAACGATGTTTTATTATGTTCTATCTTTTTTTTAGCCGTCATTTAATGGCATACTTCCTTTAAAATCTATGAATGAAAATTTTTATTCGCTGCGAGATATCAACACTTGATGGAACCGCACACACATCGTCGACAAAAAAAGAAACATTGTTACTGTGCATTGCATATCACCAGCTCCTTTGGACTGTCAAGAAAAAAAAGGACAGTGCTTAAAAAACCGTGGGGCATTTGTAATATCTCAAAAAAAAAGGCATTTA
>CAKZLA010000343.1 GCA_937124525.1 uncultured Desulfobacterium sp. | reverse complement strand
ATAACCGCCACGGGCGGACCTTATTGGGGGTTTGGCTTGCCCACAACAAATATAGAAAATCCAGTTATTACAAACCATTGGACGGAGTTTCATATAAAAAAAGAAATTAAGCAAAGCCCATTTTTTTCAGCATTGCAATGTGTTCATTTAGCACAGTTTCACCCATTGAACAACTTTATCCTGTGAAAGAACTCCCACCATTCCCCTCATAAGTAACCAAAAATAACAAGAAATAGTATTTATTTTCTCAGGCTCCCCAAATCACATAGCTAAATTTCCTTTAAAAACACATATTTTTTTTTACATCCATGGGCTTTACAGATCCGTTTTTCTCTCCTATAATGCAAAATATTTGTACGTTGTGGTTTTTTATAGTTCGAATTTTCAAAAGTCAATACTTTATTTATGGTAAAAATAAAAAATATCAAAATCCACTATTTCATCATTTCATGAAAAAATTGTAATGCAATTGCCCCATGCATGCCTTACATTAATGTAACTGCCAGGTTCTGGCTGCCTGCTCAAAGCGGCTCTTCCTGGCATAGGACAAAGAGGAGTAGAAAATGAGTAAAATTCTTAGAATAAACACTGAAAATCTAACCTTTACCTACGAAGAGGTTCCACCAGAACTGGCAGGCCTGGGCGGCAGAGCCTTGACTTCCAAAATGGTCCTCAATGAAGTACCTGCCACCTGTCATCCCCTGGGGGCTGCCAACAAACTTATCATGGCCCCGGGAATTCTTTCCGGATCACCCGCCGCCAACTCCGGTCGGCTTTCTGTGGGATCAAAATCCCCCCTCACCGGTGGCATTAAAGAAAGTAATTCCGGTGGATTTGTTTCCCAGAAGCTGGCCCGACTGGGGATTGCAGCAGTGGTCCTGGAAGGAAAACCCGCCGGGGATGCCTACAGCATGATCGTCATTAAAAAAGATTCTGTGGAAATTTTGCCAGCGGACGAGTACGTGGGCATGGGCAACTACGAAGTCATTGAAAAAATGTGGAACGTCTATGGGGCTAAAACCGGTGTCATGAGCATTGGCCAGGCAGGAGAACAGCGCCTGAAAGCCGCCAGCATCCAGCAGGCAGACCTCAAGGGAACCCCAGGACGTGCCGTGGGCCGTGGCGGACTGGGTGCGGTCATGGGATCTAAAAAAATCAAAGCCATTGTTGTGGATGACAAGGGGTGCGATCGGCTTACCATGGCAGACCCGGAGGCCTTCAAGGCTGCCAACAAGAGATGGGTGGAGATGCTCAAATCCCATCCCGTCACCGGCCAGGGATTACCCGGATTGGGAACAGCGGTATTGGTTAATGTCATCAATGAAGCCGGCGCTTTGCCCACCAAAAATTTCAGGGATGGACGATTTGAGCATGCCCATGAGATCAGCGGAGAGAAAATGGTGGAAAACATGGAAGCAAGGGGTGGCATTGTTTCCGAGGGCTGTCACCCGGGCTGTGTAATCAAATGCTCCCAGGTTTACAATGGTAAGGATGGAAAGCAGTTGACCGCCGGATTTGAATATGAAACCCTCTGGGCCTTTGGCGCGCACACCACCATCAAGGATCTGGATGACATTGCCATGATGGATCGTCTGTGTGATGACTATGGTGTTGATACCATAGATACTGGCGTGGCCATCGGTATCGCCATGGAAGGCGGACTTCTGGAATGGGGTGACGGTAAAGCCGCCATCGAACTGATCAAAGAGATTGCCAAGGGCACCGGCAATGGTAAAATATTGGGCAATGGTGCCGCATTCACCGGCGATGCCCTGGGTGTGGACCGGCTTCCCGTGGTTAAACGACAGGCATTTCCCGCCTATGATCCCCGGGCAGTAAAGGGCGTTGGCGTCACCTATGCCACCACCCCCATGGGCGCAGATCACACCGCAGGGTATGGCGTCACTGCCAATATCCTCAAGGTGGGCGGCGACATTGACCCCTTGAAAAAAGAGGGTAACATTGAGCTGTCACAGAATCTGCAAATTGCCACCGCAGCCATTGATGCCGCAGGGTTGTGCCTGTTTGTGGCCTTTGCTGTTCTGGACAATGAGGACGGGGTGCAGACCATTGTGGACTTGATCAATGCCCAATATGGATTAAGCCTGACCCCGGATGATGTGGTGAGCCTGGGGAAATCCATCCTCAATGATGAAAAAGAGTTCAACAAACGGGCCGGTTTTACCAAAGCAGATGACCAGCTCCCGGACATGTTTGATGAGAAATTGCCCCCCCATAATGTGGATTGGGGTTTTTCCACAGATGAACTCCAGGAGACGCTTAATTTCTAAAGTTTTAAAATTTCAAATTTGTTGTTGAGATTCCTTTAACAAATTCCCGGGGACAGAAGGTTATTTTTGCTTTCTGTCCCTGTTCTTTAATTACAAATTTAATCGGATACCATTAACCCAGGAAACGCTTTTTCCCCACTTTCCAATGCTTTCAGAATTCTGAGCCACCATGACCAGACGTTCCAGGCCAAAGCCAAGCCCCACCCAGGTATCGGTGACCCGCCATGCCGCATCCAGGGGATGGGGTCCCATGGCCCCCGAAGCCACTTCAATGCGATCAGTACCCGCCACCACATCCAGGGTCTCCCCATACACCACGGATTTTTCGGTTTCAAACTCATACACACTCAATCCAGCGGCATCTGCCACAACCCTTGCCAGTTCTTTTAAACGGTCCTGACGCTGGTCCATGGGTATCCCCATTTCCACCAGATTCAGCATGGTAAATTCGCTGTTGTGCCGGGCACCGTCGGACTCCTTGCGAAAACAGGACCCAATTTCAAAAAATCGAATGGGGCGGGCTTTCAAACGCCCCAAGCTCACCATATACTGGTAAAGATTGGGGGCCAGCATGGGCCGGAGGCAGTGCTTGTCATCCAGCCAATACACCTGTTTTGAAAGGGGATGATCCCTGTCCACGGTCATTCTGTCAAGGGCTTCCCGGGAAATAATCACAGGGGTGGTCACCCTGGCAAATCCCTGTTGATTAAGAACAGAGGTGAGACGTTCTTCCAATTGGATCAGGTGGGGTTTTAAATCAACGGTGAGAAATTGTCTTAACTTTTGCTGTTGTTTTTTCACCAGACGCTTTTCAATGCGCTGGAAGGATTGATTTCTCTCCCCGGGGGTGGTACAGGGGCAAATCAGATCATCAGCCTCGGCTTCCAGTTCTCTGAGCCGGGACACCTGGGTTTCAGTCCATGTTACTATGTCATTCAAAATAAAATCCTTTTTATTTTTCCAGCTTAGGAACTTCATAGGAATAAAACTACCCACTTTCAAACTTATGCCCAATATTTACTACATGTTTTAAGTGAAAACGGGTAGATTATTTATTATAAACTCCCTTACAGCTCTCTATTCGCTCATTTTAATGGTTAAATCATTAATTTCGAAGTTCAGGCATTGTTATTAAATAAAAATTAACAAATTTGTATGTTTTAAAAAAATCATTTGCTTTTTTTTGATTTTCAATCATGTTTTTAGATCAATTGACCACAATATATTGTGGTGTCGAAATTAATAAATACATAAAACAAATGAGAGAATAGGGAGTTACAGAATGGAAACAGCCATGGTGGCAACCCCAATTTCCAATTTATCATGAATCAAGTGGCTGGAAATTTTTTCATAGCCTTTTTTTGAAATTCCCAGGGGAACCCCCGGAGCCGCCACAAATGTATTGTCAAAAAGGACATTTTCCGGAATGGAATCTTCCACGGGGGTGGCTTCAATAATATATCTCACCCGGTCAAGAATAGTCACCAGGTCTTCATTTGCCACAGTAACACTCTCTGAAACAGCGTCATCAGCAGTACTCAGAACATTTTTCAGATCCAGGGCCGCTTTTGGGTCAATATCATAAAGTACCACATGGACACCGGAACGTTTTAACCATCTTGCAGCCCCCGCACCCACGGGACCACATCCCACCACCACAACGGATTGTTCTTTTAAGCCCCCGGCCATGAGATCCAGGGCCGCAGCATAACCCCTGCCAGTGGCCTCGGAGTTATCGGATACCCGTTGCAGGGCAAGATTCAACGCCACAAAGCGGTTATCATCGGACATCATGATACCCTGGGCCTTGTTTTCAAAGGCTTCAGCCACCCCTGCGGTGTCCGTTGCAGTAGTCATGGAAACGTGAAAGCCAAGATAAGCCATGATGGCCTCCACCGTATTGGAAAAAGTGGTGATAATCCCCTGCCCTGCAGTGATGGGCACCACATTGACTGTGAAATCCTCAATGACTTGTCTGATTTCAGACTCCTGCAGACCACAGGCATGGCAGGCCACCCCCAAAAGCGAGTGTCCTGTTTTTTCCATTAGCTCTCTGTTATATCTATCCAAGTTTTCAGAAATGGTGTCAATGTCACACGTTTTCAACCGGGTCATTTGTATTTATCTCCACGGAAATAAATCAGACCTGAAGTAAGTCTGCTTATTTCTCGATATTATTTTAGCTTGGCTCATGCTGTGTTTCAGTGTATTTTGTTAAAGTAATTGTATCCACGAGGTCAGGGTTGTGTTAATGGCGTTATAGACCTTTACCTATGCAAACGAAAGCTCCCAGTGATAATGCCAAAAACGGGGCTTGGTCATAACGTCGGCCATTTTGTGATGTAATTTTATTGGCAAAAATTAAACCAAGTCATTACAGTGGCTTGTGGAGAGTAAAATTTTATATCCGGTATAGTCGCCCAGCTTATGAGAAACCCCCAAAAACGTAAGCCTGCCCCGGTAAAACCCTGGAATCCAACATGAGTCTTTAATTTTTAAAAATGTGAATTTTCTTTCACCCCAATCTGTTCTGAGATGGCATTAAAGATAATTTTTCTTTTTATCTCAAGATCTTTGGCAGACGGAGCAGCATTGATCAATGTGGCCACAAAGTCCCTCTTTCCCTCCCGGTAATTGGTGAGCACCTCATCTGCTCCAAACAAATTTTTCACCAATTTCAATGGTTCTCCAATGGCCATGATGTGCTCACCCTGGCATAAAACACCCTGGTCAGAAACAGAAACATGCTCATAACTCACCCATGCCGGGCATGGGGGTATCACCGGAGCACCAAGGGACTTATGAACAAAAATATCCCCCAGCAGAGCCACCATATTGATACCAATGGAGTGGAAAACCGCCGTAGGGGTCTGGCTGGGCAGGCGGGCATCAATTTCCAGCACCTTGAGACACCCTTTATGAAGAACCACCTCCACGTCCATAATCCCCTTTAAATTAACTGCCCGGGCAAGATCCAGGGAAATCTGGATAAATTTTTCGTTCAACTCCCGGGAGAGAGGAACAGGTGCGGTGACACGGCAACAATCATGGACATCATCCATGAACAATTGGGTGGTCTGCAAAGCGATGTACTTCCCCGACATTCCCAACACCTCCATGGAATAGGACGGCCCTTCCACATACTCCTGGAGTACATCGGGCCGTTTTCCAAATTTTTCCAGAAATCCATCATACTCCCCGGAATTATGAAAAAGGGTAATGCCATGACTGCCGCTGTCACTGTCCGGTTTTCCCATGGCCGGAAATCCGCACCGGGGCCATGGCAAAGGGGCCGGTATGTTTTTTTCCTGGAAAAGAGTATCCGATATTATCTTGGATGAGGATATTGCATAGGCGTCTGTATCAAAGGCCAGGGGAATACCATGTTTTTGAGAAAAATGAACCAACGCCGCAAGCGCTGCCTGATTTTCCAGGGCCGGTAAAATAAAATCTGCCCCTTTAATGGCATTGAGCAATGCCTCTTCATTGACCACATCAAGCTGAAAAAAATGATCACAAAGGCCCGATGCCGGAACCTGGGGACGCTTGTCTACAACAAGGGTGGTCCAGCCCGCCTTTGATGCCAGATAAGTGGCCTCAACTCCCTGAAGATTCCCCCCTGCAATGGCAACTATCATATTACTCTCCAATACGTTTAACTCGACAGTCATAAGTTCTCATCATGGATTGCTTTGAACTTGGATAACACATTGAAATTATTAAAACTGCGTTTTAAGAAAGCATCTATTCGGGCCTAACAATTTCAACAAGTTATGAAAGCTTATGGTAAATTCTCAATAACCAGGGGTGATAAAGCCTGCTTACCCTTTTAACGCCAGGTGCTATTCAAAAGGATGCCCTGA
>CAKZLA010000342.1 GCA_937124525.1 uncultured Desulfobacterium sp. | reverse complement strand
AGGATTATTTTTTTATCCTTGGCAACAAAATGGTTCAGGGCCTGGGGCATGGAGCAATAGGGATTTTGATTTTCCATTACATGCCGGGCTTCCACATTGTTGCGGATAACGGCATTACCAATGATCACAAGATCCGGTGCCGGATCAAGGTGGGAGGGGGAAAATCCAGAAAAGAGATCCACCCCCTTTTCTGCCAGGAAATCGCTCATGGGCGGATACACCTGTTGATCTGAACCCGTGACCTTAAACCCAAGATCCTGGAGCATGCAGGCCAGGGCACCCATGCCAGTGCCGCAGGCGGCAATCATATGAATTTTTTTTACATGGCTGGGGATGTGATTTCCCGAAAGATCCATATCAGACAAGGCCTTTCATGACCTCTGCCGCAGCAGAGATGGTAAAGTCTATCTCTTCGTCGGTGTGGGCTGAAGAGACAAAAAAGGCTTCAAACTGGGAAGGCGCCAGATAAATTCCCCGGTCACGCATGCCCTTATAAAAGGCTGAGAATCGATCCAGGTTACTTTCTTTGGCTTCGTTGAAATTATGAATGGGACCTGCCGTAAAAAAGCACCCACCCATGGAGCCCATGTGAGCAGCACAAAAATCAATGCCTGCACTGGCAGCAGCAGCCTTAAGACCGGTGACCAATTTTTCTGTCTTTTGATCCAGATCCTCATAATAGCCCGGGGTCTGCAACTCCTTTAAAGTGGCAATGCCCGCTGCCATGGCAAGGGGATTTCCTGACAGCGTTCCTGCCTGATAAACCGGTCCCAGGGGAGCAATGTGGGACATAAATTCTTTTTTACCCCCATAGGCACCCACAGGAAGCCCCCCACCAATGATTTTACCAAAACAGGTTAAATCCGGTGTAATTCCAAAGATCTCCTGGGCAGATCCCTTGGCAACCCGGAAACCTGTCATGACCTCATCAAAAATCAACAGAGCACCATGGGTGGTGCAGAGTTCTCGCAGGGTTTCATGAAATCCGGACACCGGAGGAATCATCCCCATATTTCCAGCAATGGGTTCCACAATGATGGCTGCCACTTTGTTTCCCATTTTTTCCATGATGGCCGTTACGGCATCAATGTCATTGAATTGCACAGACAGGGTGTTTTCCACCACAGAAGCGGGGACACCGGGGCTTCCAGGGATATTCAGGGTGGCAACCCCTGACCCTGCTGCCACCAGAAGGGTGTCGGCATGTCCATGGTAGCAGCCGTCAAATTTGATAATCACGTCCCTTCCCGTATATCCCCGGGCCAGACGCAGGGCACTCATGGTGGCTTCGGTGCCGGAGTTGACCATGCGAATCATTTCAACCGAAGGGACTGTTTCCGTGACAAGTTTTGCAAGATCGGTCTCAAGGGAGGTGGGAGCACCAAAACTGGTGCCGCTTGCCAGCGTGTCTTTCAGGGCATCAATGACGGCAGGATGTCGGTGTCCAAGGATCATGGGACCCCAGGACCCCACATAATCAATGTAGCTGTTGCCGTCTGCATCATAAATTTTAGATCCATCAGCCCTTTCAATGAACAGAGGGTCTCCCCCAACGGAGCCACAGGCCCGCACCGGTGAATTAACACCACCTGGAATATATTTAACCGCATTGTTAAACAACGCTCTGGACTTTTTGTTTTCCATTTTTTAAACTCCCCATCAAAATAATATTCAAACAAAGTATAAGTACAAAAATTGTGGGCATCCTCTATGCTGGCCCAACATGATTTTACACTTTTGTTGATACGACCCCCGAATGATGGAAAAACCGCATTAGAAACTGGTCTTAAATAACCTACCCACTTCAGAACACGCTGCCGTTGAAGGGAAATGTGCCCCCAATTTTTAAACGGGTATGTTATTTCGAACTTATTCCTTAACAACAATAAATGTTAGGATGCCAAATTACATTTGCAATAATGAGAGTCTGATCATAAATATTTCAGAAAATCCCACAAACTATTAAAATTAACAAAGCCAAGGGATCAGGTCAATATTTTATTATTCAAGAAAATATTTAAAAAAAAGTTTGACATCATTTTCAATAGCTGTTAAGTTCGCTTTGTTTTTGAGGGGGCCGTTAGCTCAATTGGTAGAGCAACTGACTCTTAATCAGTAGGTCGAAGGTTCGATCCCTTCACGGCCCACCATAAAAAACAATGGGTTATCATCAATCAAGATGATAGCCTTTTTGTTTTTCATGGGACTTTTTTTGAGAACTCCATTTCAAGATGCCCCATTGCCGCCCTTTTGTCTCTCTCTCTGCTGAATGCAAATAAAGTTCCGTGGCCACTCTACTTTCATGACCCAGTAGGGACTGAATTGTTCTTAATAGAGACCTTTGCTCGTTCAAGCATTGTCGCTCCAAAATGGCGGAGAGGAAGTATTTAAGTTCTTAAATTCCGCCCAAAGGGAATATTGAGTTTTTTCATTTTTTTCCTCAAGGTTGAAGGATGAATATTCAAAACTTTGGCTGCACCCTTTTCTCCCTCCACCCGCCCCTTGCAAAGATTCATGACGCTTTGGATATGCCCGGCTATGACCTGATTAAGATCAAGGGGTTTTTCCATGTCAGTGGCTGTGGAAAAGGGAGATTCATACAAAATCTTCGTTTGGTGATCACCAATCCCTTTGAAAAAAAGCAACTGTCCACTGTCCAGAATCAAAGAGCGTTCCACCGCATTTTCAAGCTCCCGGATATTTCCCGGCCAGTGATACGCCATCAGGCGCCGAATGGCATCAGAGGCAGGGGTCGGAATAATTGTCCGTTTCATTTCTTTGGATTTTTTCACAATAAAATACTGAATAAGATCAGGGATATCCTCCTTCCGATGCTTTAAAGGAGGAAGGATGATGGGAAAAACCCTGAGTCTGAAAAAAAGATCTGCCCTGAATTGATATTGCTCCATCATTTTTTCAAGATTCTGATGGGTGGCCGCAATAATCCTTATATTTACCCGGACGGTCTCGGTGCCCCCCAGCCTGTCAATTTCCTTTTCCTGCAATACCCGCAAAAGCCGCACCTGGGCCTCGGGGGGTAATTCTCCAATCTCATCTAAAAACAGGGTGCCCCCATTGGCACGTTCAATACGTCCTCGTTTCTGGGAAACGGCACCGGTAAATGCCCCTTTTTCGTAACCGAACAGCTCACTGTCCAGAAGAGATGCCGGAATAGCACCGCAATTAACCGGTATAAATGGTCTGTTTTTTCTATGCGACAGGTTGTGGATGGTGTTTGCAATTACCTCTTTACCCGTACCTGTTTCTCCCAACAGCAATACCGGACTTTCCAGGGAAGCGACTTTTTGAACCATTTGCATAACATTCTTCAAGCCCTTTTGGGCTCCAATGACCTTTTGGCCGGACAATTTATTCAGTTCTTCCTGGAAATACTTATTATCATCTATAAGGACTTCTTTAAATTTCTTTAATTCACGAAATCGCAGGCTGTTGGTCAACGCAATGGCACAAGGTTTGTTCAAAAGGCTTAAGAGATGAACATGCTCCTCGTTAAATTTTTCTTTTCCATTATTAAATACTGAAATAACACCCAACATGGTCTTTTCCAATACAAGATCCATGACCAGGCCCGATAAATGAGAAGCGCCAAATGTCTCTGCCACAGGCCCCGTGACAGGATCATCGCCAAGTCGATCAATGACCCGGATGCGAACGGATCGCTGATCTTCTACCTGCTTTCTCCCTTTTTGGGATAAAGGAATCTTGACGGAGTTAGCTTTATAAACTGTTGGGGTCGCATGGGCAACGGTCTCCACAATTCCAGTTTCTTGATGATATACATGAAAGCTCATTTGGCCCACAGGCATAAATTTACGAATATACAACAGGGACCGATATAGGGCCTTTTCAATCTCAAGACTGCCACATATTTTCAATGTTGCTTCACTGAAAAATTCTTTTTCATCAACTGTCATGGAAAACCCCTGATATCTTTATTGGCTCACGTTGGGTTTCAGGCTCTCTTGTCAAAATCGGGGTTGGTTCTAACGTCGGCCAGTGGATATGCACCAAACAGTCGACAATTAAATATAATGTTAAATTTCAATTATTTAATTGTTGCTATCTGATCTGCGCTGTCAAAAGTGGCCGAGCTTAGAACCAAGCTCTCAAAATCATTGTGTTTTCAGGGTCAAAATGGCGCAATCGCGCACCCTCCATATATGACTTTGTTTATTTCTGTTCTATTTAACAGTTTATTCTCAATATGGCAAATAGAACAGAATTTTCTTTTCCATAGTATAGTTATAAGAATTAGTCAAATTAAATTTCCTTTATTAACAGGCAGTTTGAATATGGCACATATTATGCTTTATTATATTGAAATTCACCGTGTATCCCCAATTACAACTTAACAACAAGGAACAACGCAATGGAAATCAAAAAAATTACTGTTTTAGGTGCAGGCATTATGGGTGCAGGTATTGCACAGACAGCAGCCCAGGCAGGGTTTGATGTCATTATCCGGGATATGGAAGACCGTTTTGTGGAAAATGGTCTGGCAACAATAAAGGCCAACCTTGACCGATCCGTCTCCAAAGGCAAAATGAAAGAGGGTACGGCAACCGAGATCATGGGCCGCATCAAAGGCACCACGGATTTAAACGAGGCTGCCCAGGACGCAGACATGGTCATTGAAGCCATTATTGAAATCATGGCAGTAAAAAAACAGGTCTATCAGGAACTGGATAACATCTGTAAAAAAGAGACTATTTTAGCCTCCAACACCTCCGGCCTCTCCATCACTGAAATGGCAAGTGTTACCACAAGACCGGACAAGGTTATCGGAATGCATTTTTTCAATCCGGTACCTGTGATGAAACTGGTTGAACTGATCAAAGGGTATACCACATCGGATGAAACCCTTGAGATTGCCACGGCTTTTGTCAACACCATTAAAAAAACACCCATTGAAGTCAAAGAAGCACCGGGTTTTGCGGTGAACCGCATACTCTGCCCCATGATCAATGAAGCTATCTTTGTGCTTGCAGAAGGCGTTGCTTCTGCCGAGGATATTGACCGGGGAATGACCCTGGGCGCCAATCATCCCATAGGCCCCCTGGCCCTGGCAGACATGATTGGGCTGGACACCATGCTTATGGTATTGGAAGGCTTCCATAAAGAGCTGGGAGAAGACAAGTATCGTCCTGCAACCTTGCTCAGAAAAATGGTACGTGCAGGCCATCTTGGCAGAAAGAGTGGCAAAGGCTTTTACGATTACACAAGATAAGCACATTCGTCAGTTATAAAATTTTACATATTTTGGCAGCTTTCATATCATCCCAAAAGTACTTTACACTTTTTAAAGGACTCGCACCGTAAAATGGGCAGTCACCTTGTGAAAGTGTAAAGCAGGAATGAAGGATGCCCATATTTTCTACTATCAGAAAGATGGAGTAAGGATAAAAAATGAAAGATATTGTGATTGTTTCTGCCTGCAGGACAGCCATTGGGGGATTTGGTGGAAGCCTGAAAACCATGAACGGTGCTGCCATTGCAGCCGTTACCATGAAAGAAGCCGTAAAAAGGGCCGGAATAGACCCGGCTATGATTGATGATGTCCGATATGGTTGCTGCCTGGAACACCATGATACCCTTAATGTGGCAAGGGTGGCCGCACTCATGGCTGGGATTCCCAATATGGTTCCCGCAGTAACTGTAAACAGGGTCTGCATATCAGGAATGGAAGCAACTCTCTCAGGGGCAGCCATGATCCAGGCTGGCATGGCAGAGATTATCCTTGCAGGGGGGGTGGAACATATGTCCGGAGTGCCCTATTCCGTTCCCAATGCAAGATGGGGATGTCGTCTCCAGGACCAGCAGTTTGTGGATGGCATGATCCATGCGCTGCACTGCGGGTCCCACCTTCTTCCCATGGGCGGGGACACCCCTTTGAACACCAAGGAAGCTCCGGCAAGCTATTTTATGGGAAAACCTTATATAATGGGGCACACCGCAGAATTTGTGGCCCAGCATCTGGAAATCTCAAGGGAAGAGATGGACGAAATTGCCCTGCGAAGCCATAACAATAGTGAAAGGGCAACAAAGGACGGCTCGTTTAAAGAAGAAATAGTACCCATTGAAGTGCCCCAGCGGAAAAAAGATCCCCTTATTTTTGATAAAGACGAACATTTCAGGCCCGGCATGACAATGGAAAAATTGTCCAACCTGCCATCGGCATTTGTTCCCAAAACCGGAAAGATAACAGCAGGTAACGCAAGCGGTCTCAACGATGGGTCTTCGGGCATGATCATCATGTCGCTGGACAAGGCAAAAGAGCTGGGCTTAACCCCCATTGCAAAAATCAAAGCCACGGGCATGGGTGCCTGTCATCCCACCATCATGGGGCTTTCTCCGGTGCCTGCCGTGAAACAGCTCATGGATAAAAGTGGGCTTTCCATAAAAGATTTTGAACTGGCAGAGGTCAATGAGGCCTTTGCCGCACAATATCTCGGGTGTGAAAAAGAACTGGGACTGAATCGTGAGATTACCAATATCAACGGTTCCGGCATCGGTCTTGGGCATCCCATCGGTTCCACGGGGTCAAGGATCATGGTCACCCTGATCCATGCCATGAAAAAACGGGGTAATACATTGGGGCTTGCCACCCTGTGCGGCGGTGGAGGGGTATCACTTGCCTGTGCCCTTGAAATGCTCTAACACCGATTATTCCAGACTCCCCGGATAAAAGAGATCTCTCTTCGGGGGACAGACAAAGAATTGATGCCTGACGATCAGGCAGTACAATAAGGGATAACAAAGATCAAGAAGGAGATATTTGAATGGCGCAGTTGATTTCAGATCGAAGAGATATTGATTTTGTACTACATGAACAACTGGAAGTGGAGAATTTAACCAAGGCGGAAAAATTCAGTGAATTTGGTAAAAAAACCATTGATCTTATCATCTCCGAAGCCAGGAACCTGGCGGTGAAAGAGATGCTGCCCCTGCAGAAACCCAGCGATGAAGGGTGTGAGTTTACAAATGGTGTGGTAAAAGTCCCTGAAGGTTTTCACAAAGCCATGGAAACATACAACGATGGTGAGTGGCTGGCCATGACAGATGATCCCCAATGGGGTGGGCAGGGAATGCCCAAAAGTGTGGCCATGGCTGCCAACGAGTATTTTTACGGTGCCTGCAACTCCTTTATGATCTATAATCTTTTAACCCACGGTGCTGCCAAGCTTGTGGAAACCTTTGGAACAGACAATCAAAAAAAGAGTTACCTGAAAAATATGCTGTCCGGGAAATGGGCGGGAACCATGCTTCTTACCGAGCCTGATGCCGGGTCTGATCTGGCGGCTGTTTCCACCATTGCAAAGGACAACGGCGATGGAACATATTCCCTGGAGGGCAATAAAATTTTCATTTCCGGCGGAGAACAGGATCTTACGGAAAACATTGTTCATCCGGTGTTGGCAAGGCTGGAGGATGCCCCTGAGGGAATCAAGGGCATCTCTCTTTTTCTGGCACCCAAATACCGATTGAATGACGATGGGACTTTGGGAGAGTTCAATAATGTTGTCTGCACCGGCAATGAAGAAAAAATGGGACTCCATGGTTCTGCCACCTGTTCTCTGGAACTGGGGGGTAAAGGAACATGTACGGCAACTCTTCTGGGGGAAAAAAACAAGGGTATGGCAGCCATGTTTCTGATGATGAACGAGGCCCGTCAAATGGTGGGACTCCAGGGGTTTGCCAATGCCTCGGCGTCTTATATTTATGCCGTCAATTATACCAGAGAGCGTTTGCAGAGCAAGGGCCTCACCGATCCTGTCGGTTCCAAGGCCGTGCCCATCATCAATCATCCCGATGTCAAAAGACAGCTACTCATGATGAAGGCCTGGGTGGATGGAATGCGAAGTCTGATTTATTATGGTGGGTTATGCCATGACCGCATTGCCATCGCATCCGGTGAGGTGGAAAAAAAGCAGATTTCCACCCTGCTTGAGGTCCTGACACCCATTATTAAAGGCTATATCACGGACAAGGCCTTTGAGGTGTGCAACCATGGCATACAAATTTATGGCGGCTATGGGTTTATAGAAGAATTTCCTGTGGCCCAGTTGTTACGAGATTCCCGAATTTTCATGCTTTATGAAGGAACCAACGGCATTCAGTCCATGGATCTCATGGGACGCAAGCTGAGCATGTACAAGGGGGAGCCGTTTAAATATTTTCTGGATCAGATTCAACAGACCATAACCCTGGCGAAATCCGTGAACGAGATTAAAGTACTTGCCGAAAGCGTGGAGATATTTTTTGCAGAATATGCAGAAACAAGTGGGCATCTTGCAAAAATGAGCCAATCGAACAAGGTTTTAGAGGCCTTTGCCTTTTCCCATCCTTTTATGGAGGTAACCGGAGATCTGGCCATGGCATGGATGTTGTTGTGGCGGGCCAGCCTGGCAGTACCTCAAATTGGAAAAAAGAAAAAAGACACAGCCTTTTACCAGGGTCAGATTCAGACGGCCCGGTTCTTTATCAATACCATTTTGCCCATCACCCGGGGTCGGCTTGAAGCCATCCGAAAAGGTGATGCCGTTGCCGTAGAAATGGCCGACGCAGCCTTTGGCGGGAAATAAAAAGGGAGGAAGATCATAAATAAAGTCAAGGGAGCCAAGGGTCAGGTAACGACTCAATGAATTCTGGAGCTCCCTGACATTACCGGGCCAGTGGTATTTCAAAAAGGCATTATTAATACAATTATGACCTCATTCTCCCCCAATAGGCCTAAAAAAACTGGATCATCGAGTAAAAGGACTCAAGTGACGGGCTTATCGAAAATAATATTTGAACAGACTTTTATTTTATTTTCTGATCGTAGTCCCCTCTGATATCCTTTTTGCTGATTTTACCCACCGAAGTTTTGGGAATAATTGCATCCAATATAATTTTGCTTGGAACCCCGTATTTTGGAATCTGCCCCTTTTCCACAAAAGTCATGCAGAACGCCTGGATATCAGACTCAGAAACCTTACCTTGGAAGTCTTCTTTGAGCACCACCATTGCCATGGGGCGCTCTCCCCATTTTTCATCCGTGATTCCCACCACGGCAACCTCGTTGACCGCTTCATGCTGGCTGATAATATCTTCCAGCTCCAGGGACGAGATCCATTCTCCACCGGTCTTGATCACATCTTTTAGTCGATCCGTTATTCTAAGATATCCCTCTTTATCAATAACTCCGATGTCCCCGGTGTGAAGCCAGCCGTTTTTCCAGAGTTCCTCGCTTTGTTCCTCGGATTTGACATACCCCTGACTGAGCCAGGGTGTCCGTGCAACCACCTCCCCTGCTGTCTGTCCATCATGGGCAACGGGGTTACCGTCAACGTCCACGATCTCCAGCTGAACCTCGGGTATGGGAAGGCCGGTTTTACAGCGAATTTCCACTTGATCATCCTCTCTCCACTCCAGCATGTGAGGTTTAAGATTGGCCAGCGTCAGTATAGGACAGGTTTCAGACATCCCGTATCCGGTAAAAAGGTTAATCCCATGGGCAAGAGCCGCCTTGCAAAGACCCTTGGAAAGGGCTGATCCTCCAATAATAACCTTCCACCCACTGAGATCCATCTCTTTGATGGATGGGCTTGTAATGAGCATGTTCATGATAGTGGGTACACAATGGGAATAGGTTACCTGTTCCCCGACTATGAGCTTTAGTAACATTTCAGGTTCATACCGACCCGGATAGACCTGTTTCGCTCCCAGCAGGGTCATAAGATAAGGCATACCCCAGGCATGGACATGGAACATGGGGGTCATGGGCATGTAGACATCCGCCGAAGAAATATTGGCCTGGGAGGCATAGGCTGTGAGTCCAGCCATAGTACCGTAAGTATGAAGCACGATCTGGCGATGACTGAAAAATACCCCTTTGGGAAGGCCGGTGGTGCCGGTGGTGTAAAAGGTGGTGGCCATGGTGTTTTCGTCAAAATCGGGGAAGACATATTCAGGGAGCGCTGCGGATATCAAGGCTTCGTATTCACCGCTGAATTCAATTGAGGAATCAGGGATTTGACCTTTGTCAGACAACAAAATGACCTGTTTCACCGTCTCAAACCTGTCCTTGACAGACTCCAGCAGGGGCAGGAACTCCTCATTGACAAGAATGACGTCATCTTCGGCATGGTTGATTGTGTAAATAAGCTGTTCCGATGTCAACCGGATATTCACGGTGTGGAGCACAGCCCCCATCATGGGCACGGCGAAAAAACACTCCAGATAACGGTGGGAATCCCAATCCATGACTGCAACGGTGTCTCCAGGCTTCACTCCCTGTTCTTTGAGCATGGATGCAAGCTGTTTTACCCGTTGTCCAAATGTCTTGTAACTATACCGAAAGCTGTCTCGATAAATAATTTCCTGTTCCGGAGAATAAATCAGGGGCGTGTTTAAAAGATGCTTGATCAGAAGTGGATAGGCGTAGGCGCTCTGGGTGGGGGTAATGAGTTTTGTTGTCATCATGTCTCCTTTGTCCATTCTTAGTTTGGGTTATTCCTACAACGCAACTTATTAATTTTAGAGGCTTATATTGTGGTTGTATTTTTAGTTCAACCAATATATTGAATTGAAAAGCCTGTGTAAGGTTGTAGGGTTATTTGACCTTTTGTTGAATCGTGAGAATCTTGGAACAACATCATTTCTTCTGACAGTGGAACCATGCCGATAATGATTTTGAACCTGTTTGCCATCATAGGGGATATGTGGGGAAAAGAAAATCGGTGGGAAGACCATAACAGAGTACGTAAAAAACGCAAAATCCTGTAGGGAATTTTCCTATGTAACCAACATGCCACATAAGAGTCCAAAGGTTGAGTAAAAAAAACGGACTTGGATTTCAAGATCTTATCGGGGTGGGATCAGACCTGCGATAGCAGCATTATCCTTGGAAGGTCTGGTTTGCATAAATGGAGGGTGATGAGGTCAACCTGACCCCGTTTACCCGCACTGCTGACAAAAAAATTGATCATTGAAAAAAACAGAACATAAGTCATAAGCTATTCCTCAGACATCTCCCTTGAAAATTCCAGTTTCCACCCAGATCACAGCATATCGAATCAATTCAGTGGCGTTTTTTAAATTCAACTTCTCTTTGATCCGTTCCCGGTACGTGCCGATGGTCTTGATGCTGATCTTAAGCTGAGTTGCAATTTCCTTGGAGGAGCGTCCCGCACCAATGAGTTGAAAAATTTCAAGTTCCCTGTCAGTAATTTGTTTTAACCGGGATTCGTGAACCAGTGAGGGCTGTCTTTGAAAGGTGTGAAGAATTTGAGTCATAATCGTAGGACTGACATGGATGTGACCGGCCATGATACGACGAAGTGCCGTGATCACGGATTCCGAGGCTTCCTGTTTCATTATATATCCCTTGGCCCCCGCCATAATGCACCGTTCGGCATGCATGGCTTCGTCGTGCATGGAAAGCACCAGAGAGGCCATGGGCTTATGGTGGGCATGAATCTCTTTTACCAAATCCAGACCATTACTCTCTTTTAAGGAGAGGTCCACAATAACAAGGTCTGGCCTTTCATGTTCAATGAGTTTTCTGGCCCCCGGCACATCTTCAGCATGCCCGCATATCTTCATATCAGTTTCCTGATTGATCATTTCTTCCATTCCCATGCGAAAAATGGGGTGATCTTCAACAATAAGTATGCGAATCATGTTTGATACAATCCCGAGTGCATTGAAGGTTCAAGGGTTTTTTCCAGGGTTAACCCGACAATGGTACCGCCCTTTGGCGCTGCTTTAACATCAAGTACCGCACCGATCCTGCCAGCACGATATCTCATTATTTGCATGCCCATGCCGCGGAACAGAGCAGGGGTTTGAAATCCAATACCGTCATCTTTAATCTCTAATCTGGCGGTTTCATCTTGATTCGTCAAGAATATATATATGTTTTTTGCCCGGGCATGTTTCACTGCATTGTGTACAGCTTCATGGACAATGTAATAGGCATGGGTGGCAATCGTGGTATCTTCAAAGGGTTGGATTACATCACAAGAGAGGGTGCAGGAGATATTAAATACTTCCCTGATGTATGTGGCCAGCTCTTCAAGGGAAGCGTCAAATCCCAGCTCTGTGAGGTTAACAGGAGACAGTCCCTTTGACAGACGACGGGTTTTTTCAATGGCGTCCAGAATCAGGTCACGAATTCTGCCTGTACGCTGCGCTTCTGCGTCTAAGGAGATATTGCCTTTTTTTCCATGGAGACGCTGCTGTAGCATTTTGGTCATCACCTCGATGCCGATAAGCTGGGGACAAAGATCATCATGCAGCTCCATTGCAAGTTTCTGACGTTCCCTTTCGCTGATAATGATAATTTCCCGCTCCAGTCGTCTGGAGTCGGTCATGTCTTCTATTGCCCCGAGAATGCATGATTCTCCCCACAAGGTTATCTGTTCCATGGAGATCATGCCTGTCCGTTTTTCTCCGGTGGCAGTAAGAAATGTTATTTCCCGGTTTTTAAGCAGGATTTTTTCCGTCAGGGATGTCATCATTTTTTTCCAGTCACCGGGATGGAAAAAAAAATGGATGCCTGACAGCTCTTTGCCGATGAGTTCAAACAGGCTGTGGCCGGTAACTGCCAGAAAACGATCATTAACATTGATAATACGGCTGTCTTTTAATGCGGCGATAAACATGCCGGAAGGGCTGCTTCTAAAGGCTTTTGAGAACATCTCTTCTGACAGGCGAAGGGCTTTTTCGTTTTTTTTCCGCTCACTGACGTCCCGAAGTACACCACTGAATCCCTTGGGGGTATTGTCTGAAAATCGCCTCAAAGATACCGAGGCTTCCACCGTACAAAGGGTGCCATCTGCTTTAATTAATTCAAGATCCGGCAGTTGTTTTGCACGGCCAGACTGCCTTACCTTGGTAAAAATCTTTTCCAGGGCTTCGTAATTTTTAAGGTTCATGTATCCACAGATCTTGCTGCCGGTTACCTCTTTTTCTTTTTTCCCCAGGATTCTGCCCATGGCATGATTGCAAAAGCTGAAAGCGCCGGACAGATCCACCTCAAAATATCCCTCTTCCATGCGTTCCAAAATGGTGCGGTATTTTTCCTCACTGGATTTAAGAGCCTGGGCCGTCATTTTGTGCTGGTTCATCTCCAAGCGTAAATTGGTGGCATAATTGTTCAAGGTATCCATAAATTTATTAAAATAATCTGCAAGCTGTCCGATCTCATCCGTGGACTTCACAGGCATGCGAATATTGAAATCCCCGGATGCACCCATGGCAAATTGTTTCATAAGGGTTTGCAAAGGCTTAATAACGGTGGTGTTAATCCACAGAGATGTACAAAAAACCAAAATGCAAATCAAGAGCACAATGGTGAAAATAATATTTCGAACGGTCTTTAAGGGGGCAAAAATCTCGTCCATGTATGTGGTGGATGCCACAATCCAGTCATATTCAGGAATATATTTAAAAATGACCATTTTTTCCCGTTCAATGGTCTCCCCCGGGTTTTTCCAGGTATAAACGGTCTTTCCATTTTTAAGACGACAGATATTGCGAACAAAATACGTACCGTCCTTGTCCTTTGCATCAAAAAAATTACCGGTTATAAACGGATGAACAATAAGATTGCCAAGGCTGTCCTTTATATACGTATAACCGCTCTTTCCAAAGGTCAGGCTCAGGATGCTTTTCCTGAAATCAGAGATATTGATCAGTTCTGAAAATTCTTCCCGATAGGAGGATGCGGCAATGACCCAGTCCCAGGGTTCAAAGTAGGAGATGTACATGGCTTTGGGCTTTAATACCTCATCTTCGGGATTCTTCCAATCATACTCAAGATACCCGGTTTTCATTTGTATCATCTTCTTAACAAATTCCCGGTTTAAAAACTTTTTCCCGGCCACCCCGGGGTTGGGGTGTTCAATGGCTATCCCCGAGGAAGTGACGCAAAAAATATATCCGGTTTTACCAATGGACTGGCTGAAAAGAATTTTCCGGCACAGAAGCTTGGCCTCCTTTTCCGTCATCAATCCCCTGAGAAAATCCCCGTAAATGTTCGTCACGATTTCTTTGTTTTTTTCTGCAATGGCCCTGAGATGATTTTTAATGGAAGTGGCTGCTGCCGTTCGAACCATGTTCTGAATGGCAGCCGTGGCATTGGTCAATTCACTTTCAATATTGGCTTCGATGGTGATGCGAACCTGGTGATAGATCACCGCACCACCCAGAAAGATAGCCAGCACGGAAATCAGGGTATAACCGCCCAGCAGTTTTGTCCTGATCTTCAGGTTTGTTAAAAATTGTAATATTTTACTGACAATGGGAACAGACAAGCTCAAGCCCCTCAGAAAATGCAATGCGATACATGCTTTGACCACAGGTGTCACACACCAGGGGGTCCATTAATTTGGTGACAGGATTGTAAATAAAGGAAATCTTCTTTTTTTGTCTTCCGGTCACTGCATTGAAGAATACCTTCACCGCCGGGGTGGAGATGGCCATGACCGCAGCCAGTGAGACCTTGATGCGAATGCTGTACTTGTTTAAGATATCCTGCTCTTTGGCGGCAAGCTCGTCTGGAATCATGGCAATTTTTGCCCTGCGTTCCTCTTGCAACCGGGGGGACACTCCGCTTCTTGCAAGGCTGTCTTCCATCTCCTTTCCCAGGGCCTCATAGTACTCCCGGAGACGTAGGACATCCCTTTTAAAACGCCGGGCCATGCTCTTTTTATAGTCTGACAGGGCATCTTCCACCCCTTGTGCCACATAAAAACGGGTCAGCTTAAGAAGCCTGTCAATTTTCTCCCGGGAATAATCCAGGGCAATGTGTGATTCATAATTCTTTCCAACGGCGGAAAGGCGATCCATCATACCCGTAACCACGGCCCCGGTTTCCATGTTCACCGCAAGGTCCATCAACCCCTCTTTTTGTTCATCACTCTGGGCAAGGTATTTAAAGGTGAGAATGGCATAATGGGTTTTTATTTGCGCGTCTCCGGCAACGGTTCCCTTGGCTTTATAAAAATCAAACTGATTGGCAATAAGGGTGTCATAACCTCCTTTTTTAAGGTAATCAAAGGAGAGAGATAATTGGGTCAGGGGCGGGTTTGAACCGGTAATGGAACAAATTTTATCCAGAAGGGGAGCTCCAAAATGGATGGGGTATTTTTTCCCACCAGATTTTTTATCCCTCGTCTCATCTGTCGAACCCGGTACAATTGAAATATACTCTTCCAAATCCAGTGCTGAGGCCAGATCCGAAGGAAGCAGCATATCCACCCTGTTCTCCCCGGGTTCTCCCAGGGCGCCCTTCTCTTCCAAAAATCGGCAGACAAAGGAGAGAAGCTCCCCCTCTTGCCCTGGAAAGCGGGTATTATAACTCATAGTTGTCTCCAAACAATTTTTCATCCAGTTCCCGGGTTTTTTCGTACCCGGTTCTGGCCCGTTTCATCTTTGTGCCAAGGGCATCAAAGCCTTTTTTTCTCTCCTCCGGTGATTGAGCCGTAAGCCAGATATCATATACCAGCTCATCAAACTCCTTTTCCCCCCGGATGCGGCCGATGATCATGTCAATCTCCCCCACCACCATCTCAAACATGTTGATTTTACGATCCAGAATATCAAGAATGTACTCCTCAATGCTGCCAGCACCACAGAAGTTAAAAATTTGGACATCCTTTTCCTGGCCAATGCGGTGGATACGGCCAATGCGCTGCTCAATCTTCATGGGGTTCCAGGGAAGATCGTAGTTGACCATGCGGCAGCAAAACTGAAGGTTCCGCCCTTCCCCGCCGATCTCGGTGGTGACCAGGACCTGTTTGTCCTTTTGAAAGGCCTCAATCTCCTGATCTTTTTTTTGATTGTTCATCTGGCCGTGGAACCGGGCCAGGGAAATATCATTCCGCTCCAGGAATTCACCTAGATGATCCAGGGTGCCCCGGTATTTAACAAAAACAATGATTTTTTCCCGGGAAGACTGAATCAGCTTTAAAAGGGCCTTGTTTTTAGGTGTATCCAGAGTGGTTTTGCACATTTTTTTTAATGCCAGCAGCTCCTTTTCATGGTCATCTGTATAGCTCTTTTTTTCCAGCATGTTAATCAGGGCACCTTCCACCGCTTTGGGAGAAGATCCTGCCTGGGCCAGAAGATTTTTGGTGATGAGTCGCCCCCGTCCCTTATGGGTGTTGTTCAAAGCCATGATCAAGGATTCCAGGCGTTCGTAAAAGGCAAGCTCCCCCTTGGACGCATCAATGCGGATGGTCTGGGCATACCGGGGGGGAATATTGATACCGGCCAGGGCCCGGGTGTTACGGATCATCACCTCCTGGAGCAGTTCTTTGAGCAAAGCCCTATTTCTGGGGTCTGTGGGATCTCCCTTTGTCATGAATTTTTCCCGAAAGGCCGTGGCCGTCTGCAACTGTCCCGGTTTTAAGAGGGTAATCAAATTGTAGAGTTCCATGAGATTGTTTTCCACCGGGGTGGCCGTTAACAACAAAATGAACCTCTTTTGTATGGCATTAACCAGCTTCCAGTTAAGGGTGGTGCGATTCTTCAGGTGATGGGCCTCGTCCACAATGAGGAGGTCATACTCCCGGGATGTCACCTTTTCAAAATTCTTTTTTGACTTGGCCTGGTTGATGGAGGCCAAAATAAAGGGGGCATCCCAGAAGGCAGCGCCCTTTTTTTTGAAATCTGCATCATCGGTGGAGGGGATATCAAGATCAAATTTGGATTTCATCTCCTCCTTCCACTGACTTACCAGAGGGGTGGGGGTCAGAATCAATGCACTTTTGACCATGCCCCGCTTGATGTATTCACTGAAAATGATCAACGCTTCAATGGTTTTGCCCAGCCCCACTTCATCGGAAAGAAGGGCACGGCCCCGGAAGCGTTTGAGTACTTTTTTGGCAGTCTCTTCCTGGTACCAGTAGGAGCGCACCTGGGACAGACCGGCAAGACAGACAAGGGTTTCAAAGGATTCCTTGAACCGGATGGCATGGCTTTCCAGGGCAAGATCGTAAAGACCCAGGCTCACGGGTGCAGGGTCCATAAGTGAGTCAAAAAAAGAATCTTTATCAATGGTAATAGACAATGGAATCTCAGGAAGGGTTATTGTGGAAGAAACTGAATCTGGTTGCTCCAAATGGGAGGAAGGAATCTCGCCCTTTTTTTTATCAAAAGGGCTTGTTATTTTATCCTGTCTCCCCTCTTTTGGTTTAAGAGATGTCTTTTTTTTGTTTGCCTTTTCTTTTTTTAATTTTAATGCTTCTTTAAATTTAACAGTATTTTTGCTGTTAAGGATGGTTTCCACGGTTTGTCGCGCCATGTAAGAGCGACAAAATTTCTCCATCTCTTGAATCTGAAGCTTCACCTTGCGTTTGGATGTAATGTTCAAATTCGTAAAATCTGCCAGAAGGAATTTGGACAATTCCAACACTTCCTTATATTTTTTCAAAGCCATTAACAGGAAAAGTTTATTAATCTTGTCTTCATCACAATCAACTCCCAGGCGCTCCAGCCCTTGAATGGCCTCCAGTTCCAGACTTGGTTCTTTTACAATATTGCCGATATACCCAAGATGTCTCAACATGTCAGGATTATTGGGAACAAGCTTTACTGCCTTTCTGATATTTGCCACGGCTCTTTGGAAATCACCGGAATCTGCAAAATAAGTTGCATCTTTAGCATATATATACCCACGTTCCAGGACAGAGGAGCGTGAACGGGCCACCTGTACCTGTTTTTTCTTGGCCTTTCTTTTTAAGCTTTTTTTTTCTTTTGATGATTTTGCCAATCTTGAATCCTTTGTTGAAACTATTTCTGGTTTACGAACTTGATGGGCTTGGTTTATACTCTATGATCAAGTTCATAAAAATTCAGCCCACAGGTCCACCTGACTGCCCGGATTGGCTGACCTTGGGTCACACCTAATAGGTATATAACCCAAAAAAAGCTCAATGGTCAAACAATCTATCCAGGTGAAGGCATTGCCTATCCTGGTTCAGGGGGATGATATGGTGGGCATTTTTTAAAACACTTGTTGTCTTGCTTGCTGTCTCCAAAAAACAAAAATTGGAAAAGATGTTGTTCCTGCAAAGCCTTTAATAAACAATTGTATTTTTTACTTGAAAAAAATGAGAGTTGGGGTAGTATAGTCTTACAAATGGTGAGATTGTCCTCTGATTCGGGTAAATTTGATTCTTTTCCGGGGTCTGGTGCGGACAATGAGTGAAGAAAATGCCTTGATCTTTGATTCCCCTCCAGCCATATTTTTATGGAATTTCATTTGGTGAAAACAAACGAATCGTTTGATCCAGTCAGACTATCTCCCTCGGTATGGATGGATTAATGACGCAGACGCATCACTTCATGAACTTCATCTAAAAGCTTTGGTTTCTTTACCCTTGACATAAAGAGACCTCATTGTGTTGAAAAAATAAATTGTTTGGGATTTTTTGACCAGTATCAGCTTATTTGCCTTGATAACACAGTTTTACACCTATTATCAAGGAATTTTGACCTGATAATGGGCGAATGCCGAGTTGAGGAGCGACCCACGTGGGTTGGCTGCTCCAACTCGTTGTTAAGTGTGCTGCGGCGTGGGTCAAA
>CAKZLA010000341.1 GCA_937124525.1 uncultured Desulfobacterium sp. | reverse complement strand
CAGGGAAGTAGGTCTTTTTGTGTCGAAGGCACTCTTCACCACCATCACCAATGCCAACTTTGACGATGACAGCCTTGCGTCATGGGTGGACCAGGCCCAGGCATGCAAAAAAGAACTCTCTGCAAAGCTTGATGATACCACTCGAAAGTCCCTGCACGAATCCGCCACCTGGTTGTGTGACAATGTGGCCGACTACCAGGCAAAGGCAAAAACCGTGGGTGTACTGGCCACAGAAAATGAAGATGTCAGATCACTGAGAGAACTTTTGATCATCGGCATTAAGGGCATTGCCGCCTATGCCGACCATGCCGCCGTGCTGGGTGTGGAAAAGGATGAAATTTATGATTTTATCATCAAAGCCCTGGTCTCCACCACGGAAGATCTCTCCGTGGATGAGATGGTGGGCATGGTGATGAAGGCAGGTGAATGCTCTGTAACTACCATGGCAGCCCTGGACGAAGCCAATACCGCTGCCTATGGCAATCCAGAGATTTCCGAAGTTAACATTGGCGTGGGTGATAAACCCGGCATCCTCATCAGCGGCCATGATTTAAAAGACATGGAAGAGCTGTTAAAACAGACTGAAGGCACTGGGGTGGATGTGTACACCCATGGTGAAATGCTGCCAGCCAATTATTATCCTGCCTTTAAAAAATACGAACACCTCAAGGGCAATTATGGAAGTTCCTGGTGGAAACAGAACGAGGATTTTGAGACCTTCAATGGTGCCATCCTCATGACCACCAACTGCATTATTCCCATGAAAAAGAAAAACACTTACCAGGATCGAATCTTCACCACCGGCGTGGCTGGCTTCCCAGGTGTGGCTCACATCACGGATCGGAAAGGCAACGGGGCCAAAGATTTTTCAACGGTCATTGACGCGGCTAAAAAAGCGGCTCCCCCCACAGAGATTGAAACCGGAACCATCGTGGGCGGATTTGCCCACAACCAGGTGCTTGCCCTGGCCGACAAGGTGGTGGATGCCGTGAAGTCAGGGGCCGTCAAGCGATTCATTGTCATGGCGGGCTGTGACGGTCGTCAAAAAGGACGGGCTTATTTTACAGAAGTGGCGGAAAAACTGCCTGCGGATACCATTATTCTCACCGCTGGCTGTGCAAAATATCGGTATAACAAACTCAATCTCGGTGACATCGGTGGTATCCCCAGAGTCCTTGATGCGGGTCAGTGCAACGACAGTTATTCCCTGGCCGTCATTGCTCTGAAGCTTAAAGAAGTTTTTGAGCTGGAAGATATCAATGATCTGCCCATCTCCTTTGACATTGGATGGTATGAGCAAAAGGCTGTGGCAGTTCTTTTGGCTCTGCTGTTTCTGGGTGTCAAAGGCATCCGACTTGGGCCGACACTTCCGGCCTTTGTCTCCCCCACCGTTCTCAACGTACTGGTGGAAAATTTTGACATCAAACCCATTGGGGATGCGGACGAAGACATTGCAGCTATGATGCTGGGGAAATAACCACAAAAGACCTTGCATGACAGTGTGATCATAAGTTCTCCAAGGATCACATGGTAAATATTTTAAAGGCGGAGGAGCTGAAGCTCTTTCCGCCTTTTTTTTTCTTACGTCCCAGGTTATTCCTTGACGCACCACTGCGGACGTGAAAAGATAAAAATTACATTTCACTAAAAAGCCTCAATGCCATTTAAAACTCTCAAGGGTCCTGCTTGCTGGATGAGGTCTTGTACTAAGACTAAAAAATCCAGGCAACACCAGAACTCTCTGATGCATCTCCACCGTAACCGGTGTGGAATATCAGGGCTGGTCCTAACGTCGGCCAGTGGATATGCACGAAACAGTCGACAATTAAATACAATGTTGAATTCCAATTATTTAATTATTGCTATCTAATGTGCGCTGTCAAAAGTGGCAAGCTTAGAACCAAGCCCGGAATATCGCTTCATGGGCGCATCACAGCCCACTGATCAGGGGATTTTTCTTCAGCTGCTTTACTAAAGCCTTCCGGCTTTCAGAAAATGTAACAAAACCATTACAATTACAGATTAAGCGCCAGTCAGGGATCTTGAACAGGTCAACAGCCTCAGTACAGGAGAAAAAATCAATGTTTTCCAACTATGAATTTCGACTGATCATCACGGTGGTAATCATCGGGATTGCCACCGGTATGGGATTTGTGGTAAAGGCCCAGCTTACTCCCGATTCCTTTGGAACTTACGGCCATTACCGGGCCGATGCCATTGATGAGGAAGCTCTGCGGCCCATCCGCCATGGTACCAACACCTCCTGCCTTACGTGCCACCCCTATGAAGCGGCCATCCATCTCAAGGGTCGCCACCAAACCATCTCCTGCGAATTCTGCCACGGCACCTATGCCGACCATGTTAACAACGGTAAAAAAATCGGCACCCTGCCGGTGAAAAAAGATACCGAAATCACCACCCTGTGCCTTCGCTGTCACAACACTGAAATAAAGGCCCGATCTAAGGCAGTGATTAAAACCGTGGCCATGCCCGAACACCTTGAATCCCAAAAGGTAAAAGTCACCCACACCTGCAACCAATGCCACCATGTGCATGCCCCACTTAAATACATCAACCGGGCAAAACAGATAACAGGAAGAATGGAGGCGGACTCATGAAAATTGAACAGGCACCGCCACAGCTGGATCGCAGGGCGTTCATCAAAAAAGTACTCACGGGCAGTATGACAGGGTCATTGCTTCTGATCTATCCCATGGGGGGCGGCGATGCCCTTGACATGCTGCAGCCTGCAACAATACCCGACACCCCCGAACAAATTCCCGGTATCCGGGGCAAAGAATATGACATCCATGAACGTAAATTCGCCTTTATCGTGGATATCACCCGGTGCATCGGATGCGGCTCCTGCTGTGTGGCGGACAAACGGGAATACAACGTCCCCGATGGGTATTACCGCACCTGGGTGGAACGCTATATCAAGGATTTCGACGATCAGGTCTATGTGGACTGCCCCAATGGCGGGCTTGATGGCTACCAGACCCCCAGAACGGACATTGATGTCCAGGTGAGGGATACCTTTTTTGTTCCAAAGCTTTGCAACATGTGCAAGGAAACCCCCTGCGTCCAAGTGTGCCCGGTGGGGGCCACCTTTACCACCCCGGATGGATTTGTACTCATGGACAGTGACCGCTGTGTGGGCTGTGGATACTGCATCCAGGCCTGTCCCTATTCGTCGCGATTCCTCAATCCCATCACCCACACCGCAGAAAAATGCACCTGGTGTTACCACCGGGTGAGAAAGGGTCTGTTACCCGCCTGCGTGGAGGTGTGTCCCACAGGCGCCAGAAAATTCGGCAGCCTCAAAGATGAAACATCGGAAGTCTATAAAATTCTCAAGGGTCCCGGGGTGCTCACCGTGCTCAAGGAATCCATGGGAACCTGGCCTGCCCTTTACTACCTGGGCGCACGACTGGAGGTGATATAGATGAGTGGATTCCATGAAGGTTCAGCCATGCTGCTGTCCAATTTTGTTCTGCCCAATGATCTCCATGTGCACTGGAGCATGATGATTGTCCTTTACCCGTACATAACAGGGCTTGTGGACGGTGCCTTTATCATTGGGGCCCTTTACTATCTTTTTGACATCAAAAGCCTGAAACCCGTGGCCCGGTTTTCGTTACTATTTGCCCTGGCCTTTTTGTGCTGTGCCACCATCCCTTTGCTGCTGCATCTGGGGCGACCGGAACGCAATTTTAACATGCTGTTAACCCCCAACCCCAGTTCGGCCATGGCCGGATTCGGTTATATCTATGCCGTATCCATGGGGGTATTGGGGTTCATTGTACTCTTTGTTTATCGAGCAGATCTGGTAAAGCTAAAACAGCGCTCCCGGGGTATTATGAAGCTTATTTACCGAATTTTGACCTTTGACTGCGATGATCTTTCCCCCCGGGCCATGGCCCTGGACGACCGGATCATTAAAATACTGGTGGGACTTGGCATACCGGTGGCGGCAGTTCTCCACGGCTATGTGGGCTTTATCTTTGGCGGGGTCAAGGCCAACCCCACCTGGTCCACCCCCCTGATGCCGGTGATCTTTCTTTTTTCCGCCTGTGTCTCTGTGATTTCCGCCATCGTCCTTGCCTATATTGTGATACGCAAACTCACCGGGAAATCCATTGACGGCCCCTGTATCATCACCTGCATTAAAACCCTCACTGGATTTTTCATTCTGGCCTTTTCCTTTGAAATGCTGGAGGTGTTTTCCCACTCTTATCTCAAATCTGGATATCACCACATGGTGGAAGGCTTGTTAAACGGCCCCCTGGCCGCCTCCTTCTGGCTGTGGCAGGTGAAAATCTGCTCAGGCATTCCCCTTGTTCTCCTGGGGGCCATGGCCTTTATCAAACTCCAGCAACCCCGGTACAACCTGCTGGCTGCGGGGGTGTCCGCCATTTTACTGCTCCAGGTGTTCATCATGCGGTGGAATGTGGTCATCGGGGGTCAACTCATGTCCAAGAGCGCCAGGGGATACACGGTCTTTCATCCGGAATGGTTTGATAAAGAGGGGATTTTAACGGTGATTGTGGTGATGCTCATCCCCTTTGTCATTCTTTTTGTCCTGGGTAAAATATTTCCCTTCTGGACAGACGACCAGGACGGGATCATAGAGTCAACTACCCAAGCCTGAAGAGCTTGGGCTTGAAAAACTTCAAGTTTAACAGGTTTAGAAATCACTTTTACAGAATTTCTGGTTGATTAGCACTACAGCGACACTTTGAGTTAAAATCATATTATAATATATTTTTCATGGCTTAATCAGCATTAATCGTAGGCAAAATGACCTACACTTCTCATGCAGATATCTAAATGTCGCTGTAGTGTTGGGAACTCAGCTCCTTTTGGAGCTACGTTAAGGACATATACAGGCTGGCCTCAATGCTCCACAAGTTGAGGGTTCCAGCAGGGCGCTGTAAACATAGTTTTTGACAAAAACACTGAAATACAACAGGTGCCAAACTTAAACGTTAAAAAGGGAGGGAAATGAGATGACCTTATTAAGGGCTTTCACCGTGATGACATTACTGGTTTTTGTCAGCGCAGGATCTGCACTGGGACTGACCCAGGAATCCTTTGATGTAAAAAACCCCAAAGTACAGGAGATGAACAAAAAATGTATCACCTGCCATTTAAAAGAGAACAAGTCTCTGGTATTGCAATGGGAAGCATCGGCCCATGCCGCAGCCAAAGGGGGACAGGTGGGGTGCTACAACTGCCACGCAGCAGACAAGGCAGATGAACTGGGTTACCAGCACGAAGGGGCTTTTATAAAGGCCATTCTCTCCCCCAATGACTGTGCTAAATGCCATGAACCCGAAGCAAAGGAGATGGCCGTCTCCCACCATGCCACGGCAGGAGAAATCATGGCTTCCCTGGATAACATGCTGGCCGAGGTGGTGGGGGGGATGCCAGACAACAAAGGCAACATGGTCAGTGGCTGCTGGCAGTGCCACGGCACGGTGGTAGCCCCCAAACGGGATGCCGATGGCAACCTTTTAAGATCCAAAACAGATGCCCCCCAGATGGATTACAACACCTGGCCCAACTCCGGCATCGGCCGCATCAACCCCGACGGTAGCAAGGGTGCCTGTAATGCCTGCCACTCCAAACATTCCTTCAGTGCCAGCCGGGCAAGACAACCGGAAAATTGCGGAAAATGTCATCTGGGACCGGATCATCCCCAAAAAGAGATCTACGAAGAATCCAAACATGGTATTGCCTACGCCACCGCCCCCAAAGGAGCTGGCCCCGACGGCATGAACATTTTAAAGGACGGTGCCTGGGTTCTTGGTGATGACTATTACACGGCTCCCACCTGTTCCACCTGTCACATGGGCTCCTTTGTTAAACTCAACGGTGCCGTTGCCAAAAACAGTCATAATGTAGGAGACCGCCTCTCCTGGAACCTTCGGGCTGTGGTCTCTTCCAAGTTAAACAGGGTGACGTTCACCGATGATACGGTGACGGATATTCCCGGTGACATTGCCCCCAGACCGGGACAGAAAGCCACCAAAAAATCCTATATAAAGGAAGGGGATAAGTTAAAAAAGATCGTTGAGGAAAAGACCATCAAAAGCGTTGTCTCCTGGAAGGAGCGCCGAACCAGCATGCAGGAGGTGTGTAAATCCTGCCACGGGGTCAATCAGGTGAAGGATTTTTACAGCCAGTTTGATGATCTGGTGAACCTGTACAATGATAAATTTGCCAAACCCGGTGCAGAAATTGTTGCCATGCTGAAAAAAGACGGTATCTGGGAAAACAGCGGGTTCCAGCACAAAATCGGTTATACCTGGTTTGAAATCTGGCACCATGAGGGCCGCAGGGCGCGTATGGCAACGGCCATGTTTGCGCCGGATTACACCCACTGGCATGGACTTTATGAGGTTTCACGAAATTTCTACCACGAGTTTCTCCCAGAGGTTCAGGAACTGGCAGACCATGCGGGCATGGGAGATAAGTATAAGGAACACATCCAGACCCTGCTTGCAAAACCCGAGCATCTCTGGATCAGAACCGGGGGCAGCGCGGAAACCATGAAACTCATCGAAGAAGAGCGAAAATTGAGATATAACCAGTAATCTTTTGATCATCGTCCCATGGGTTGTGGCACTGTCATGACCCATGGGATTTTTTTAGATTCTTATCTTTTATTTTTGTGTTATTTTGGCAAGAGAATAAGAAATCCTTTTTGGTTCTGGCTTGTCCAGGTTAGGAAACACAAGCTTGCCCCCGTTTGCCGGAAATCAGCTCCATGGAATTATGCCAATTTTCGGCATCCCTCAAATTACCTCAAAAGTAGTTGACACTTTTCTGAAGAGATTCCCAAAGAATAAGGGAATGCTTTGAAAAAGTGTCAACCAGTGGATGAAGGATGCCCAATTTTCAATATGGATTTTCAATGATGATGACAAAAATAATTATATCCATTGTCCTATTGGGATTTACAACCCTGGGCTTTGCCGATGACACCCTGAACACCAAAAATCTTACCCTGACCCAACTGTATGATCAACTGATTTCCCTCCATCTGGGCCGCAAAGGATATACCCTGGGAGCCAATCTCTCCCCTGCCCAAAAAGAAACGTCTGTCTCCCACCTGGTGGAAGGGGCCAGCCCCGGAACATACAAATTTATTGACGGTAACCTTGCCGTTGTTGCAGATGCTACCACCCATCGGGTCATGCTTTTGTTTGAAAAATTTGACGATGTATCTTCACAGACGATCCACGACCTTGTGGGCTCACTTTTCATGGATTATGATGAGCCCACCACCTCTGCACATGATAAAATTATCTATTGGGCCTATGATGCCAAGGGGAAAATATCTTCCCAGAAATTTCAGAAAATAAAGTCACAGAAAAAAAAACCGGATATTCTGGCCACGGTGAAACTCAACAGCAGCCTTGAGGTACTGGGCCGTGAACCAACCACAGACAAGGGGGAGGCATACTATATTATCAGCTCTCCCCCTTTGCTGAAACAATTCCATTTGGATTAACACAATAGCGCAACTTAATGGCTTACATAAAATACACCACAAATTTTCTTATAACTGCCACGGGCAGACCGTGTTATGAAGGCACTGTTGTCTTCACAAGTCGGGCAAGGATGTTAACCCCACAGCGACACTTAAAAATTCACGTAAAAAGCACGGCATCCTTGATTCACTGATTGTAAATATTCGAGTCGCTAATGTAAAAGTTTGACCAGAGCTTGACACTTTCTCGAAGCATTCCTTATCTTCTGAGAATCCACCCAGGAAAGTGTCAATTACTTTTAAGGTAATATACGAAGGATGTCAAAAGCGCATGTTTTTTCCTATTATGAATACTGACTAAGGCCATGAAAAATCAATTCAAAATACGATTCTAAGTCAAAGTGTCGTCGTGTTATAAATACAACAACAACAACAACAACAACAACTACTACTACTACTACTACTACTACTACTACTACTACTACTACTACTACTACTACCAATAATAATAATAATAATAATAAAATTATCCCTCCCCAATACAAAGTATCTATCCACAACATGAGCCCATGGAGAAAACAATCATTTTGTTGTATTATCTGAAATATTCGTAAGTTCTAAATAAGTACAAACATTCATGGATTTTTTTTAAATACCAGCCAGCGCTTAAAAGATGAGGCAGGCTTTATTGCCCCGGGTTATTGAGGACTTACAAATATTCCCCGTCCGAGTATCTTCCATTCCATGGTTACACTTCCTTTCCCTTGACACGAATCTTTTTTAATGCACATAACTGCATCTATGAATTTTCTGAACACCTTGGCTCACCTCTGATTTTGATGTTTTTTGCAAAAGGATGATGCAATTGATGAATAAAGAGTTAATAACGATGGATACCACCATCAAAAAGATACGCACTATTCCACTTTTCAGCGGTTTAAATGAAAAAGAATTTAATGATATTACCGCCATTTCCCAGCGTAAAGAGTATAAAAAGGGAGAGTTTATTTTCCATGACGGGGATGTGGGGAATGGATTTTACATTGTTAAAACCGGTAAGGTAAAAATCTTCAAGCTATCCTTTGGCGGGAAGGAACAAATTCTTCATATCTATGGACCGGGAAAACCCTTTGGTGAGGTACCTGTATTCACCGGAAAAAATTTCCCCGCCACGGCCCAGGCTGTGGTGGCTTCCACCCTGATTTTTTTCCCGAGAAAGGACTTTATTGCCCGCATCACAGATAACCCTTCCCTTGCTTTAAACATGCTGGCGGTGCTGTCCATGCGCCTTCGGGAATTCACGGTGATGGTGGAAAATCTGGCCTTAAAAGAGGTGCCAGCACGACTGGCATCCTATCTGGGGGTGTTGATGCAAGAACAAAATAACACCGATGTGGTTACCCTGCCGGTGTCCAAAAATCAGCTGGCGGGTCTTTTGGGCACCACCCCCGAAACCCTGTCACGGATTTTCAATAAAATGTCCGGGGAGGATCTCATTACCGTGGACCGAGGGACCATTTCCATTCTGGACGTCCTGGGCCTGGCAGATATGGCCGAGGGGGGCTGAAATTCACATGGCCTTGAATTTCTTCAATTGAGAGTATTCCACAAGGTAATTTAAGGTTTTGGCTGTAAACACCTTGCCCCTTGTGGCCAAAAGCATTTTTCTCATATCTTCTCTACGGACCCCGAATCCACGTCCTCCAATACAGGCAATGACTTCATATCTGGGATTATCCGGTGCTCTGCCGGCAACCGCCAGTCAATCTCCTTTCTTCCCCGGGCCGTCAGATACTGATTGACGCGGGAGAAATGACCGTTGCCCAAAAATCCCCGATGGGCCGAGAACGGTGAAGGGTGGGCGGACTTGAGAACCAAGTGACGGTGGGTGTCGATGAACTGTCCCTTATTCTGGGCATAGCTTCCCCACAGCAGAAACACCAACCCCTCATGCCCCTGGTTCAAGAGAGTCACGGCCCGGTCCGTGAACTGCTCCCATCCCTGTTTCTGGTGGGAACCGGCCCTTTTTTTTTCAACACTCAAAACGCTGTTGAGTAGCAACACCCCTTGCCTTGCCCAGGAGACCAGGTGGCCGTGACGGGGGGGAGCAATTCCAAGATCTCTATTAATCTCTTTGTAGATGTTGATAAGTGACGGCGGTACCGGTACCCCGGGCAACACAGAAAAGCAGAGCCCATGGGCCTGGCCCGGTCCGTGGTAGGGGTCCTGGCCCAAAATCACCACCTTCACCTTGTCAAAGGGGGTGAGATTAAAGGCATTGAATATATCCTCTCCCTTGGGGTAAATCTCTTTCCCCGCCCGTTTTTCCCGGGCAAGAAACCTCCGCAATGACGTCATGTAGGGTTGCTGAAACTCCGGCAAGAGTTCCTTTTTCCATGAGGCCTCCAACTTAATGTGATTCTGTTTTTCAGGCATATTCTAACAATATCCTTTAATCCTTCCATTCCAGGACAACGTTACACCATTCTAAGCGATCTCCTGTCTTTAGTAAACAAGGATTGATCATAAGATGGACCACCATACGGGGAATAGGGTTTTATCTATCACAAATACTTGTAACAACAGAATTTATTTTTTACTGCTAAAATTTTACCGCAAGATGGCCGACGTTATTATCAAGCCCAGTAAACAGCTTCAAGTTGATGAACCTGTAGAAAGTCAGTTATTGCATTTCCATATACAATTATATTCTGATCTGATGTTAAATTAGGGGGTTGAGCATAAGGTGGGCCATTATGACTAAGGGAGTTCATAGGAAATAATAGACCCAAGAAGAAAGAGCTCTATACCGTCTATCTGGAGAGCTGCATTCAAAAGTGGGTATTTTAATTATTATGAACTCCCTAACTCGCCATTTTCATTCTACTTCTTGGGCTTGCGGGTAAAGGCAGATTTTCAACCGGATAAAATTTGTCACATATAGAAATCTTTTGGGGGCTGAGTTCCTATCCTTATTATTTCAGTTACAATTTATCAAAATTGACTTTAAAGCAATTTAAAAGGATACCCTTTTTTTCCAACACAGTCATCGGCAATTTCACGCAGCAAACGGATGGTATCAATGGGTGGAGGGGACAATAGCCCTGAAATCGCCAATAGTTCATCTCTAACGGAATCAGGTTCGCAAACAGCCGGTATAACGCGATTGATAAGGCTCATGAGACAATCATACAAACGGCAACCAAGATAACGTACAATCTGGGCGGCTATTTTCCCGTTGTTGCTTTTCTTCCCACCGCTGAGTCTGACCGCCCTGAGATATGCACTTTCAAAGGCATAGATCTCAATGAGCATATCGCTTAGAATACCTGCCAGTTCCTGCTCTGAGCCCAGGGACTTTCCATGACGTTGACGAAGCAGCCCCACCACATATCGAGTGATGGTTTTGCCCGTGGCAAGCATTTGTTTGGGTAGATCAAGGCTGCCGTTATCCTGCTTGACAGGCTCAAGTTGTTTCTACCTCGTGGGCGACGCTCTCGCACTTCTCCGCCCGCCGTGAGAAGACCACTATATCCGGACCAGCCTGGGCCAATGCCATGGTCATGGAACGCCCGATACCATCGCCTCCCCCGGATATCATCGCCACCTTGCCGCTGAAGTCAAAAAAATCAGATATTTTCATGAATTCCTCCACATGTATGACTCAGTTGGTCAATGGATAGATCAAGCCTTGTAATCGTAAAAGCCACGGCCTGATTTTTTTCCAAGCAGCCCGGCCATGACACGTTTTTTTAATAATGGATGGGGCTTATAGGCATCTCCGAAATCACGAGCCATGGTTTCCATCCCGTGCATGGCACTTTCTGCCCCCACCAGATCAAGCAATCGGCAGGGCCCCATGGGATGTCCGGCACAAAGTTCCATGGCTTGATCAATTGCTTTGGGTTCATTTCCCTCCTGGACCATTTTGACCGCTTCATTCGTTAATACATCCAATAGACGGCTGACGATAAAACCTGCATAATCAACGGCCGGAATCGGTTCTTTCCCCAATTTTTTAATATAATCTGTGGCGGCCTGCATGGTCTCATCCGAGGTAAGCTGTCCCCGGATTACTTCCACACCCTTCATCAAAGGCACAGGATTCATAAAGTGAATGCCCACAATGTTTTCACCGCGATCTGTGACACTGGCAATTTCGGTAATGGGCAGGGCCAAGGTGTTGGAAGCCAGAATTGTGTCAGGACGAGCAGCCTCAGCAAATTTTTTAAACAGATCGTGCTTGACACTCAAATTTTCAAACACCGCTTCTATAATCAGGTCAGATCGTTCACACAGCTGGTTCAAATCCGTTGTATGTTCAATATTCGATAGCGCCGTATCCGCCTGCACCTGGGTTATTTTCCCCTTACTCACAAATTTATTCAAGCTTGCAGCGATGCCGCTTTGGGAGCGTTCCAAACTCATTTCATTAACGTCTTGCACCAGCACGCGGTATCCGGCAACGGCACTAACCTGGGCCACACCACTGCCCATAACACCTGCCCCCACAACTCCAATGATTTTGATTTCCATTTTGTTTTCCTTGTGTGTTTAAAGCAGCGTCCATGAATGCATGTCGTAAATCTTAACTTCTCATTTTGCACATCACATGTATTGTCTTAAAATTTGAACTGGTACCCCATGCAGGGGCAAATCGAATAACTTGTAACGGATGAGAATGCATTCAAGACTTATAATTCGCTATTTTCCTTTAAATTGAGGTTTGCGTTTTTCCATAAAAGCGGCCATGCCCTCTTTCTGATCCATGGTTCCAAACAGCATGCAAAACAGATCCTGTTCCATTCCAACGAAGGCCACGAACGATGAGCGGTTCCTGGCTGAACGACGTTGCACCACCACCGATGGCACATTCAATCTCCCCCGCCACCATGGCACGACAACCATAGTGCAGAGCCGACATGGCCGATACGCAGGCCTTATCAAAGGCGATGGAGGGAGTCTCAACCGGAAGGCCCGCTTTAATAAGCGTCTGCCTGGCCGCCACGGAAGTATAAACGTCTTTACACACCGAAGTGTCCCCAACCCCCCAGAACACCTCATCCACCTGATCTCCTGGCAGGTTCACCCTGTTTAATACCTCTTTCATGGGGATCGCCCCAAGATCGAAATAATCATACTCCTTAAGAGCCCCGCAATAACGTCCAAAAGGGGTGCGAACCGCGCTGACAATGACTATGTCTTGACACATCGTTTCTCTTCTCCTTATAAAATGATGTCAGGGAATCAGAAGTTACCACTACAGCGATACTTTCATGATCCACACTGTTTGGAGGGGATTCTAAAGTGGTTTCCCCACCTTTCGACACTCGATTTTTAGTGAAACAATCAAAGTGTAGCTGTTGTGTTACTGATTTACCGTTTTTAAAATCCAGCGATCCATGGGATTTTAAATCTTGCCTTGATTAAACGGTGGATTAAAAACTGCTGATTCCCTTATGATTGATATGCTTTGATAGAAACTACCTCAGGGGTGTTCGTGAGATCTCAGACCATTTTTGTCAAAGAATATACCAGCCTGCTTGTCTTGTATCCGTCTTTTGCGTTGGGCTTTTCCGCACATAGAACCATTATGCACACAAAATCTGCCTTGAATACGAATATAAGACTGCGCATCCCGGTATATTTTTTTCCGACAATGGCCTTACAGCGGAATATTTCCGTGTTTACGAGCCGGATGAGCCGCAGGTGTTTTATTTTGTAACATGAAAAAAGTGGCGATCAGCCGTTTTCTTTTATATTTGGGGTTTGGTTCTAAACTCGGCCATTTTTTACAGCGCATATCATATAGCAACGATTAAAGAATTGAAATTTAACATTATATTTGTTTGTTTGTCGACTGTTTGGTGAATATCCACTGGCCGAAGTTAGAACCAACCCCAATTTTCAGGCAAGGTAAAAAATAAAGCATAATAAAAAGGTGTTGAGATAATTACTATTTTAAACAATAAAATCAAATATTTATACCAAGACCGGCCTGAGTTTTCATCAAAAATTATGGCCTGGTTCAAAAGAGAATGTGCCAGGGTAACACTTTAAAAGGGACTTTCTCCTATCTCATTAAGTCTAACTGATTGGTATTTAAAGATATAAGTTTTTCATAAGAGATAGAAAACCATCAAAAAGTGTTACCCTGTTTTGAACCAGGCCAAAATTATAGTACATTCGACGCATTGAAAAAGCCATTATGCATCATGAATGGGTTTTTGCCTGCGTTTTTAGCACCGGGCATAAAAGGGACAAAATTTCTTATATTTGCCATGGCATTAAATAAATAAGGTTTGAGCACACACGCCTCCCGTAAGTTCTCAATAACCCGGGTGATAAAGTCTGCTTACCCTTTAAACGCCGGGTGCTATTCAAAAAGAGTCCTTGAATATCCGTACTTATTGAGAACTTACCACCTCCCCCCTTAAACTTCCGACTTAATTCAATTTTCGTTTAACACTCTTCAAATAGTGTAGATAACAGAAACCAATCCACACCTTATATAAAGACGGACTTCAAAACGTTGGTAGAAGGTTTTCATTTGTCCTTGGTGACACCACACTTTACGCTGAAGTTGATCCGCTGTAAAAAATCTTCAAGAGAAGCGCAAAGCGTTTTTTCATCAACGTGATCCACATAGTACATGCGCCAGACTAAATGTGTTTTAGGATCTGACATGACGACGTTATATTGCCAATCGCTTATGCGACCAATTATGTAAGCTCTCAATAAGTCTGGATATTCAGTGAATCCTTTTCAATGCCATCCGGCGCTTAAAGAGTTAAGAAAGCTTTAGCACCCCGGATTATTGAGAACTTACCCAATTATGAACTAACTAATTTATTTAATATATGAAATGAGTAGAAATGTAGAAAAGGATGTGTCAATAGTAGTATCGGAGTTGCGCGATTTCGATAAAATATTCAGAGACTTTATATATAAATCTGTGCTCATCGGTTATTCGTCTCGACCAGTAACCAGAAAGAGCATGTTTCAAAGGCTCAGGTTTACCAATGCCCTCAAATGGGTTACACTTTGTATCTTTTATGAGTGAATTGATTCGACGTAAATTTTTTTTGTCAATTTTTTGCCAGAAGGTAAGCACTTACTGTAATCCACAATTATTATCTCAAGAGGCCTGATGGAACCACTGCGGCAGAGAGCGGTTGTATGAGAACAGACCCATTGATATGTTTAAATGGTTACTCGGTAATATCCCCCAAACGCCTCGACCAAGAGCTGTAACAAAAAAAGATGTTTAGGAATGGGTGGCCCATGTTATGACCAACCTCCGGGAAATGAAGGATGCCAAAACATCCTTGCGTTTTTCTAAAGACCACGATATTAAATCCATAGAAGTAAAGAAAATTGTCGCTATCTCACTGCGGCATTGTTGAACAGCATTTTATCAATAATCTTGCTCACAAAATAGGATTTTGATATTTGGTGGAGTGATAGGTTTAATGAATTTTTGCGGCGCTTTGAGGGTGGAACTATTGATAAAACGCTATTAGGCCTAAGAGGATTTGGTTTTTTCCATATTAAAAGTGGCAATTTTTTTCAAAGATATTAATGGGATAAACTTTCATTTTTGATGAATACATAATTTACCAATACAAACCGAATAAATAGCAAAACAAAATTTTTTTCCCATACTCAACGGGGAGCAGGCTGTACAATTAACCGGAGGCATGCACAATGACCGACCATATCCGGGATACCATCAAGGTATTGGAGATTCAACATTCCGGTTCATCGGTCAGGTCCCCCTGAGCATGGGAATTGCCACGATTGTACCTGACGGGTATCAAAGCCCGGATAACTTGATCACCGAAGCGGACAGGCAGTTATCATGGCAAAGACATCCGGCCGTAATACCATCATATACACACATACAATGTACAGCTAAGGAGTCCCTTATGAAAGCCATTTACGCCTTTTTCATCACCCTGGCACTGACATGTTCCTATACCGTACCGGCCCACGGCGGCCCCCTTGTTCTGGTGACATCGGAATGGCGTCCCTATACTTCTTCAAAAATGGAAAATTACGGAGAGTTCACCCGGAAGGTTTCCCTTGTCTTCAAAGAAATGGGGCAAACGCCTGAATATCGGTTTTACGGATGGGCCCGCTGTTACGACGCCGTTGTCAAGGGCAGGGTTTGGGGGGCCTTTCCCTACTCCTTTACCAAAGAACGCGCAGAGGAGGTCCTTTTCTCCGAGCCCCTGTCATTTTCCCGGACCCTGTTTTTTTACTATGCACCGCCGGGAAGTCACAAAACATTTAAAGCCCGTACCATCGAGGACTTAAAAAAGTATAAGGTCGGCGGTGTATCCGGATATTTTTATGAAGAGATGTTCCAGGAGGCTGGACTTTCCGTAGATTACGTCAACCGGGAAGTTCAGGGCCTTGAAAAACTGATCTTAAACCGCATAGAACTGATGCCAATCAACGAGCACGTGGCCAGGGACCTCATCCGGCAGCATTTCCCTGACCATGTGAAGGACTTTAAAACGTTGAATTATGTATTCAGTATCAATGAGCTTTCCCTGATCGTTTCCAAAAAATATCCGGACTCCCGGCAATGGCTTGAACAGTTCAATGCCGCCTTAAAACGGTGCCGGGAAAAGGAGATCCTTCCCTTGCCATGAAAAAATTTTACACCCTGAGAAATCATAAAAATTTCCCCTTATACAACCAGGCGGCCATCGGACTTGTCCTGATCGTCGTTTTCCTGTCCACCGGTTTCATTTTATGGAACACGTACAAAATAGCAGGCGCCGAAAAGATCCGGATGCAAAAGAAAGCGGATAACTATATCGACACCCTTGCCAGTACTCTGGAAGTTCCCCTGTGGGATGTTGACCGCCCGAACATTGCCGTAATCGGCAAATTCTATTTAAAAAACGACAATATCAGGCGGATGAAACTCGTAGGGGTTTCAGGAGAAGTCTTCATCGACGGGCACTCAGAGGAAATCGGCCAACCGGATTCCGGCACCCTGCTGCGGACCCGTAAAATCCGGTATAACGGTGAATTTTTAGGAACAGTTACCCTTGAAATCGTTGCCACCAGGGCGGAAATGCTGACCCAGCACCTGACCCGGTCTGCGGTTTTCACGCTGTTCGTATTTGTTCTGACCGTGGTGGTGCTTTGGTTGATGCGAGGCCGCGTCAAGGTGGCGGCAGAACTTGCCGAGACGAATTTGAATCTGGCAGAAGCCAAGGAAAGGGCGGAAACCGAGCGGACCAGAGCCCTGTCCGCAACCGAGGCCAAAAGCAAATTTCTGGCCAATATGAGCCATGAAATCCGCACGCCCCTGAATGCTGTCATGGGGCTGACGGACCTGGTCATGCGGACCGAGCTGACCGATGATCAACAACAGTACCTGACAAAGATTAAGACTTCATCAAAAACGCTTTTGGCCGTCATCAACGATATCCTGGATTTTTCCAAAATAGAGGCCGGGCGCCTGGAGCTGGAACAGACGCGTTTCTCGCTGTTCGATGTCATGGCAAACTTATCGGAGATGTTCGGTTTCAGGGCACATGAGAAAGAGATAGAACTTCTCGTATCCGTTGAGGATCAAACCCCCAGTGCATTGATCGGTGATCCAGTCCGGCTGGGCCAGATCCTCATCAACTTGGTGGGCAACGCCTTCAAATTCACCCAGAAGGGGGAAATCTACGTCCATGTCACCCCCTTACAGAACCCGTCCGCCAATCCGACATCCCCCGATCATATCGATCTTGAATTTACGGTGCGGGATACGGGGACCGGTATTCCCCAAGATCGCCTGGACCGCCTGTTTCGATCCTTCAGCCAGGCCGACAGCTCCACCACCCGAAAGTACGGGGGAACAGGCCTGGGGCTCGCCATCTGCCGGAAACTCACCCGGCTCATGGGCGGGGAAATCGGGGTTAAAAGCGAACCGGGCAAAGGCAGTACCTTCACCTTCTCCGTTCGCCTGAAAAAACAGCCTGAAAAGGACCAGATCCTCTTGCACTCCCCCAGAGATCTCAGAGGATTGCGCGTTCTGATCGTCGATGACAATCAGACATCCCTTGACATCCTTGCCGCCACCATTTCATCATTTAAGATGGAAGCTATGACAGCATCGTCCGGCCAAGAGGCCGTCGAACGGCTCAAAGAGATGTCCCTTGACCTGGTTCTGATGGACTGGAAAATGCCCGGATTGAACGGCATGGAAGCGGCCAAGCAGATAAAA
>CAKZLA010000340.1 GCA_937124525.1 uncultured Desulfobacterium sp. | reverse complement strand
TCCCCGTTCCAGAAGTCCACAAGGCACAGCAATGCTGTGATGATCCCGGAAGTGGTGATTGGTCCGGGAATAACCCCGATTCACAAAGTGATCTCGACTCCACTGTTTTAGAACCAGGAAATGCCAGAGATGATGAAAAATCCAAGGAAGGCCATTGCCGGAACCATGGCCCATTCCGGGTTGTCATTGGGGTGGGGGACATTAAAAACAGCAGAACTCCGGGGTATCATCACAAGTGGCAGGTGGCCTTTTACGCCCGTCTTCTGGAAGAAATAATTGATCACCATGGGCTTCCGGCCCGGGTGGCCCAGCAGGGATTTTTAATTACCCCGCCATGGGAGACGTCCACGACCCTGGCGGATGAATCTGAGTCTGGGCTGGATGCTTCTTCACCCTCCCATGTAATCGGAGGCAGCTCCCATGGTCAAGATTTTTCAATGGGGGGATTTAAATATGAAATCCATGAATTTGATCTTGGGTCTTACCTTGCCGCTTTTCCCATGCTTTTTAAGACCTTTTTGTCTATTTTATCAAGCCCACCCATGGAAGCTGACCACAGGCTCCAATCCCATTGCGTTTCCTGTGACGGATTTGTCTTTTGCCATGACAATGCCCTGGAAAATGAAGAGATTCAGTTTTTACCGGGGTTAACCCCGGGGGAGTTGATGAAGTTGCGCCAGGCAGGCTGCACCACCTTGAAAGAAACCCATGCCATTTTGGAAAAAATATCCAGTGAATCCGGGGACCATGCATCGGACAATTTCATGGACTTTACACCACAGCAGCAGAAAAAGCTCATGGGGTGGTGCGATGCTTTTCTAAAAAATCACATTGTTCTCCATGAAAAACGCACTCGTTTATTTCCCCGGGACATCTCCTTGGCATGCATCATCCATGTGGAAAAAGACCCTTTAATCGGGCTGCCCTGGGTGCTGGGGTGGCAGGTGATATCACCCGGTGCAGGCGAACCCCTGGAATTTAATGTGTGGACCATGGAAACCAAAGAAGAGCGAAGGGCGGTGTGGCAGACTTTCTCCCAGGGGATATCCAAGGTGTGGGACGAGTACGGACATGGAACTCATCTTTTCCACTTTGGGGCCGGAACTCCCCAGCTCATTGGCCAATGGGGAACAGCCCAGGGGGAAAAGGGATGTCCTTTTTTATGGCAGACCCAGCCCTCCCCATGGACGGATTTAAAGCAGGTGTTTAAATCCCATTTTTATATGCCCGCTCCCGGGGTGATTTCCCTTTATACCCTGGCCCATGTACTGGGCATGAACCCTCCTGACATAAAGCCCCCCCAAACCCTGTTTCATCACCACCATGGCCATGGGATGACAGTGGAAGATATGGCCTCCCGGGTGAAAAATCAGCTCTCCATCATGGCTGATCTTTATGGCCTGGCCACCACTCATTTGGACAGTCAATGGATACCGGACTGGGAAAACAAGTCCCACACAGATGAGAGGCTGAAACCTTATTTGACCTTTATTAAAGAAGAGAGGCGATTAAAGGAAGATAATATATTAATTCTCCAGGAGCAGCCCCTGGAAGAGCGGATGCTGCGATTTCGGGCATTGGGATACCTGCGCTTTGATAAGACCAGGTTGGGCCCGGAAGGACGATTTCTATCCATCTTTAAAACCTCTGACAAGACCCAGCCTGCCAAATTTCGCAAGGGGGATTTCTTAAAGCTTGTGCCCCACGGCATGGCCGATATCCAGGGGGGCTTTCCAGTGATCGTGGATGAATATGATCTGGATGCCGGTGAGGTTGCTCTGTTGTCCCGATCCGGAAAATTGAATGTAAATAAAAGCCTTTGGTATTCCCTGGAAGAGGATATCAGGGATTGGAATCAGGCAAAACTTAGCCATGCGGCCACTGCGCTTTTTGAAAATCATGGGAATGAGATGCTGCGGCAGCTTTTGGCTGGGAATGGAGGAGGAAAACGCTCAAATGCCTCCTTTGCCTGGGTAAAAAAATGGCTTGAACAATATCCCCACGGCTTGAATCCTTCCCAGCAAAGGGCATTGACCTTGCCTTTTCTATACCACACCAGCATGATTCAGGGACCGCCTGGAACGGGAAAAACCCATCTGTTGGGATGGATTTTAATTGCCCTGATTCTCCAGGCCCATGGAGCCGGAAAGCCCCTGCGCATTGGTGTCAGTGCCCTGACCCACCAGGCCATTGATTCGGTGCTGGAAAAGGTGGTGGGCCTGGTGAATGAATATCTACCCGGGGCCTTTCCCGGACAATGTGTCAAATGGGGCCAGGCAAGATCCACGGAAAGCACAATCGATGATGATAAGCTCCCGGGGCAGACTCGCAATAAAGGGAAAGATGGGCCACCCATGGAAGTGGAATTTTCCATGGATGCCCAAGATCTTCCCGGACGGCCCTGGCTGATTCTCGGGGCCACTGGATATGGATTTTATAACCTCTTTAACAGTAAAAATAAGGGGTTTCCCCGGGCCCTGGACTGGGTTGTTTTTGATGAGGCCTCCCAGGTGCCGCTGCCCCAGGCCCTGCTGGGGCTGATGTATGGCAGGGGACATTTTCTGTTTCTGGGGGATGTCAACCAGTTGCCTCCCATTGTACTGGGGGATTACACGGCCCATGAAACCCAGAAAAACTGGAAAAATGGAAGCGAAAAATTTACGGGGACTGTTCATGCCCCAGGAAATGAGAGTGGGGTGGGGCCAGCCACAGGCTCGGGTGGACCCCGGCTGGATCAGTCCATTCTATCCAATTTTTTGCGTCGCTACCCTGTATCTCATCAGGTCACCCTTGATACCACCTATCGCATGAACCGTGAAATCTGTATTTTCCCTGCCAGGACCTGGTATGAAAATGCATTGTATCCCGCCCCGGACAGGGCCCGGGCAAGGCTTTGCCTGGATAATTTTCCCCCGGGGCAATCTGGACATGCCCACAATGGTCTCCCTCTGGATGTGGACGCGGATTACCCCCACTCCGGGGGGGCTGTCCACGGCAGGGTGCATGAAGCCCCCCGAGCCTTTGAAATAAATGGGAAAACAATTTCCCGGGAGGCCTTCCTGGATAAAATTCTGGACCCGGAAAAGCCGGTGGTGATGGTGTTAACGGATCACCATGGGTGTTCCCAGCAATCGGACATGGAAGCAGATCTCATGGTGGCCCTGGCCCATAGATTGATGCATGCTTACAGGATACCTCCCCATGACATGGCGTTGATTTCGCCCCACCGGGCCCAGAACAATGCCATTTTAAAAAAACTGGGGGCTCAATTGGACCGGGATGGGGATGCCATGTTTCCGGGCACCCCTTGTCTTCCCCTGGTGGATACGGTGGAACGGGTCCAGGGAGCAGAGCGGGATGTGATTTTTTTTGGCATGACCTCTTCTGATCCGGATCACCTGAACAGTGAGTTTTTAAACAGCCCCCACCGACTCAATGTGGCCATGACCCGGGCCAGAACCAAATTGATTGTCATTGGCAGCCAGGTCTTTTTTTCCATGATCCCGGATTCGGAAACCATGTTGATAAAAAACAGTTGTTTCAAACGATTGATGGCACATTGTGAGGCTCAGGATGCTGTTTTTCATTTTCCCCATAAAATGAACATGGGCAATTGAGCATTACCCATGTTCCCAATATCATATTTGAGAAACGCTAACATCCAGCAATCGTAATTCGTGACGTTTTTAACCAGCTGTAATTATGGGTGTTTTTTCTGGGGAATGTTTAACTTTCCTTGTTGCGATAATTATAAGGAAAACATTTGAAAAAAGAGCGATCAGGGGTTGACTTTTAATTTCCTTTCTTTATAATATATAAAATTGCGCTATTACATGGAGGCGCATAGGTTTCCTTTGAGAAGATATAATATCGCATGTATTATACCGGATACGTTGGAAACCGGCATTACTTTATATTTTTTTTCAGGAGATTGCCAATATGGCTAATGGTATTGTAAAATGGTTTAACGACTCTAAGGGTTTTGGTTTTATTGAACAAGAAGACGGAAAAGATGTATTTGTACATCACACCGGAATTAATGCAACGGGCTTTAAGTCTCTGAACGAAGGGGATCGAGTCTCCTTTGACATAGAAGAGGGGCAGAAAGGTCCCGCTGCAACTAACGTAACAGTATTGTAGTCAGCCGTTTTACTCGGCCTCTAAAGTCATCTTGGTGACTTGCTGAAATTAAATCCCTGGACAGGTTTCTGTTCAGGGATTTTTTATTTTGGCATTATTTTAAGATCTTTTATAAGGAACTCGCAAGTTCTCAATAACCCGGGGTTATAAAGCCGATTTAGCCCTTTAAACGCCGGGTGGTATTCAAACCGAACTTATTGAGGACTTACAGAAACTCCGCCCAATAGGCTGTAATAATTGGAGTTTCAATTTTCGTTGTGGTAGGCCATATCCCGAATACGGTCTGCCCGTGGCAGTTATAAAAAAATACAGCATTAAAGTACCGACAACAGAGCCCCCGTCGGGGCGGTATAGTACCATTTTCATTATTTGTTGGCAGTTATTGAATGATGAATTCCTGGGTCAGTTCCTCAGATAACAAGATGGCTTCTGCCACAAATCTCATGGATTTTCGAGTGTCCATGCTGCGTTTTCGTATCCATTGATAAGCTTGTTCTCCGGTTTTCTTCTGCCTCATCATTAACACTTCCTTGGCACGTTCCACCATTTTTCTGGTTTCAAGCTCTTCTTGAATTACCTGGGTTTTTACCATCAATTCGGTATTTAAGATGGCAATGGCCGCCTGGTTTGCAACGGTGCGGATCAGGTTGACCTCTGTGTCAGAAAAACAATGGGAGGTGGATGTAAAGCAGTTCAGTGCCCCAATGATACGATCATCCAGGACCTGGAGGGGGACTCCCACCATGGAAATTAGCCCCAGTTTATGGGCCATGTCTTTTTCTTTAAACCGATGATCTTCAAGTACATTATCAATGATAATGGGTTTCTTTCCAGTGAGTACCGCCCCCACCACCCCTTCATCCATATTCAGGGAACGATCTTTAATGTAATCGCGGTCAAAGGCCTGGGTGGCCTTAAGGCGAATTTTGGGGGGATGGCAGCTATCATCCACCAACCACAGAGAACAGATTTCAACGCCGGTTACCTTGGCTGTGACCATTACGGTGAGTTTAAGAATATCTTCAAGATAGAGATCAGAAGTAATGGCTCCGCTGATATCCATTAATGCTTTAATATACTTGTCATAGGGTTGTGGCGTGTCTTTTTCCATATGAAGTCACCTGTGAATTCTATTTTTTAACTCTGATTACCTGATTCCAATTGATTGGAGTCAAATTGGTTGGGGTGGCGATGCGGTGATTGAGCCCATTTTATAAAAATCGACAAGACCCCCCGGAGTTCTTAGCTGGGGGTGCCGACTCAATTCCTAAACCACGCCCTGATTGATGCACAGCTTAATATTATGGCATTTTTTATCTGAAAAGTCAGTATTGATTTTTCAGCCATGGTTTAAGCTCACCTCAGCGTCATCCATATTCCCAGCAGCATGACCAAAATCCCAGATCCCCGGATAAGCGTCAGGGGACGGATTTCAGCACCCAGCATGCCAAAATGATCAATCAGGGCCGCCGCCGCAAACTGGGCCATTACAAGAATGGTCAGGGCAGGAACCAGACCCAGCCGGGGGGAGGTATACCCGATGGCTCCCACAATGATGAGGCCCATGAGGCCTGTTAACAAAGTGTACCATGGTACCGACGCATAGGCTGCAAGATTGCCCCCACGGTAAAACAGCATGGCGCCACCAATGATGAGTCCACCTAGGCCATAGGTGATGAAAACACTCTCCAGTGTCCCCATCTGCTTGTCCATGATCCCCATTAGCTGGGCCTGCAATGACACCATAATGCCGCCCAGGGCAGAAATGAGTGCAAGTACAACATGATTTGACATCAGATGCTCCTGTGTATTTAAATGAAGATGAGTATGCAGATATTCGACATCCTTTGTATGAGTCTGAAAGTACGAGTCTTTTGTGAAAAAGCCCCGCAAATAGGGAATGTCCTAAGCAATTTTAAAGTATTTTTGAAGGATGCCACGGATTCTTGTTTTTTTGACGGTGCACCCTGTGAGTATTTTATTTGTTCACAATAATCAAGAGATTAAAGTAAAATCAGGTCAGTAAGGTGACAAACTCTGCGAATTTTTCCCGGGTAAATATTCGGCCAGCACCTCATCTTGCGGTTTATTGATCAAATATTCCGATTTTATGTTAAAATTTTAGGGAATTAAAATATATCATTTCGTAATTTGATGTATAGGTAAGTCACTTTAAATAAAATATTTTTTAATCTGTGGGTCTGGACGACGGGGTATAGTTGTGATAACAGCTTTCAAAAAGAGGGTTGACAAATATAAAACATTGCATTAGTACGTTGTGGACATAATGAGTTCCTAACAGTTAGTCGTTCATTCGCAATGACTGGGATTTCCACGGAATGGGTGGTTAAAAATTTTGCATGCAATGGGTAAAATATATTTCAATTGAATGCCTTTATAGCTGCCACGGGCAGATCGTATTCTGGAACCGGCCCACCCATAACGAAAAGCGAAACTATAATTATTGCAGTAGCTTATGCGGAGCTTTATATAAAATAAACTGGCATCTTTCATATCATACTAAAAGTACTTTGCACTCTCTGGTGAATGATTTCCGAAAAATGGAGTTTTTGCTCCAAATAAGTGTAAATTAAAATGAAGGATACCAATAAACTCAACCATCAGGAGTATTAAATGGCGGAACAATCCAACACCATTGACAAGGGCATCACCATCACCTCGGTGCTCTGTTGCGCTGCTTTTATCGTGGCAACTATGATTTCACCGGAAGGTGTAAAAGGCCTGTTTGACACCTTGTTTAAATTTTTTATTAATAATTTTGGATGGGCCTACCTGTTATGTGTGGCTGGCTTTGTGGTGTTCTGTTTTAGTATGGCCTTCAGTCGCTATGGGAATGTCAAGCTTGGAAAGGACGATGAAGAACCAGAGTTCACGCTCATGACCTGGTTTTCCATGCTGTTTGCCGCTGGCATGGGCATCGGTCTGGTATTTTGGGGGGTTGCCGAACCCATTTACCATTTTGCAGGCCCCCCCTTTGCCGAACCCAAAACCCCCCAGGCAGCGGCAGATGCCATGCGGACGGTGTTTTTCCATTGGGGACTCCATCCCTGGGCCTGTTATGCAGTGGTGGCCATGTTGTTGGCATATTCCCATTTTCGAAAAGGGAATCCTGCCCTGCTAAGTTATATTTTAAAGCCCCTCATCGGCATCAAGGGCGTTAAGGGAATCATCGGTAAATCCATTGATACCCTGGCCGTGGTGGTGACGCTTTTTGGTGTGGCCACCTCGCTGGGACTGGGTGCCATGCAGGTGTCCACCGGGCTCAATAAACTTTATGGGATTCCCAATACCACAACGGTTTCCATCATTATTATTGTGGTTGTGACGGTGCTTTATATTATTTCCGCCGTGACCGGTGTCAGCAAGGGCATTAAAATTCTTTCCAGCATAAACATGGTTCTGGCCTTTGGGTTGATGCTTCTAATGCTGTTCATCGGTCCCACCATCTACATTCTTCAGACCCTGCTTGAATCTTTGGGAAACTATTTTCAAAATATTGTGTGGCTCAGTTTTTTCATGGATACCACGGGTGGGGTGGAAAAACATGCCGGGTATGACTGGGTGGGTGCCTGGACTATTTTTTATTGGGCATGGTGGTTGACCTGGGCCCCTTTTGTGGGGGCTTTTATTGCCAGAATTTCAAGGGGACGGTCCATCCGTGAGTTTGTATTGGGTGCGCTTCTGGCTCCGACTTTGCTGTGCGCCATCTGGTTCAGTATTTTGGGAGGTTCCGCCATCAGTCTGGAACTTGCCAATGGTGCCGTGGGCATTGCCGATGCCACATTCAAAGATGTTACCATGGCTATTTTCGTTTTGTTTGATCAATACCCCATGGGGGGCGTGCTGTCATTGCTTTCCATGATTATTGTTTCCATCTTTTTTGTCACCTCTGCGGATTCCGCCACCTATGTGGTGGGTATGATGAGTTCCGGTGGCAGTCTTGATCCCAAGAATGGACTTAAAATTTTTTGGGGACTGCTGTGTTCCACCATTGCGGCCATGCTGCTGCTTGCCGGGGGATTAAAGGCCATTCAGACGGTCTCCTTTGTGGTCTCTTTTCCCTTCATGATTCTCATGGTGTTAATGGTCATAGCCTTTTTACGAAGTATCAGAAAAGAACCAGGGTTTGATCTTTATAATCCACCCAATTTAGATGAGTAACCGGTGCTACCGGGCATAAGGGAATCATGATTTTTGTGGTTACTGATGCCATTTCCAGCCATTTTTTACCTGAAACTGGATGGATACGAAAAAGGTAGATTCGTAATGGTCAACATCTTGAGCTTGACTTGTATTTAACCGAAAAGATTTTTCCTGCCCCCTGATGGGGTGGGGAAAATCTTTTGTTTTTTTTAGGGGGGATGGTTTTTGTCAGGGTTCTTTTTGCCGCTTTACAAATTTATGGGGGACTGTTAGTGATGAGGGGGGAATTGTTAAGTATCAGTTGGAAAATAAAAGGAGCCCCAAAAAGCTATAGAGTCCTTGAATTGTGGCGAAACAGCTGGCATTGTGATACTGCCTGAAGGATGTGAAATGATGGCGGATGACGAATATTTGATGTGGAAAAAACATTCCGCAAAAATGGAGAAACAGGATGGGATTTTTCAGTTTCTTATCGGGGAAAACACCCGAAGTGCTGATGGAAAATGGGGATATTTTGTTTGAACAAGGGCAATTTGGCCTTGCAAAAATTAACTATGAAAAGGCAAGGTCCCGCCATGCAAAAAAACCGGCCCAGGCCCGGGATTTTTTAAAAAAATTGGATCTGAAAATCAATCATAGTTGTGAGGCCCTGTCCCGGCAGCATCTGGACAAGGGAAATGAACTTCTGGAATCCGGGTGCCACCAGGAGGCCCATGATATTTTGACCCTGGCCCTTGAGCTGAGCACAGCCCCCGGACTGATCCAGGAGATTGAGGCGGGGTTGAACCGTTGTGACTCTTCCTCTGGGCCGGAACATGGGGCTTCTGACCAAGGGGGTGTCGGAACCGGCAGTGAACCCTCAGACACATGGTCTCCTGACATGGCCTTTAACAATGGGGATGATCTTGAAACCTTTGAGGTGATACTCAGCACACTTTCCCAGGAGGAGCAGGCTGCCTATGGCGAATATGGCAAGGCCTTTGCCCAGGGAATTGTTGCCTTGAATGCTGGGGATTTTCAAGGGGCGGTCAGCGCATTGGAAGAGGCCTGTGAGGTCAACTCTTCCACTGAAAATTACATTGGGCTGGAGCTGGGGACAGCCTTGCTCAATCTTGGGGAACTTGACCGGGCCGAGATTTTTTTGATGGATTTTCTGGAGTGGTGTCCCCTTTCAGTGAGGGGATATTATGTCTTGTGCGAGGTGCTGTGGATGAAAAAGGCTTTTGACCGGGCCCACAATATATTGGACACTTGTCCTGAATCCATTGCTCAGTGGGTTCCCATGGTGCTGCTCAAGGGTGAAACCTGGTGCCTGGAAGGAAAATTAGACCAAGCTGAAAAATTATACCAGGGCACTCTGGAGCGAAATGGAATGGATGACTCACTTGTCAGGGCTTTGGCAGCAATTTATCAAACCCAGGGAAATCCAGACAGGGCCTTTCAACTCTACGCCGGGCTCATGGCTACCTGCAGCGGATGCGGCCAGAGACCGGACATGGACCTGAAACGTAGATTTGCCCATGCGGGATTTGCCTCTGGAGTAATGACCCCCCAGATTATTGATGTTTACCTTGATCTGGTGGCCGAAGACCCGGATGACAGGGAATTGTACTATGAAAATGTGGGTGCCATTTATGATCACCTTGGCAATGATGGAGAGGCCCGACGTTTCAAGTCCTTTGCCCGGGAATTGCAGGTGAAATAGAAAAAATTGCTGATTCTCTGATTTGGACAAGCCGGAACCAAAGTGGGTTTCTGATTTTTTTACCCAAATATAACACGAAACTCAGAGATAAGGATTTCTAAGACATTTGGCGGCGATCATAGAAGATGAAGATAAATTTAAGAGCCTGTTTAAAAAATCAGGCTCTAAGAGCTGGAGAAAAATAAAATGACGACAATGAAAATTTTTGCTGGTATTTGTGGATTTACAACCGTGGTGCAAGGAGAAGATAACGGGGGATACAAGGCCATGGTCAACATTGAGAGTGAATGCCCCAACTGGAAAAGGGTTAATGAGGTGCTGGGGGGCAAAGAGATCAATGTGATGACCGAATTGTTCAAGGATAAAAAAACGGGAACTTTGAACTCCCAGGTACTGGACGTGTCTCTGAAGACTATTCCGCATGTTTCCTGCCCGGTGATTGGAGGGGTGCTGAAAACATTGGAGGTGAGCGTGGGGCTCGCATTGCCAAAGGATGCCACCCTTACATTTGAAAACTAAGGCCATTTCTGTCAAAGAATATACCTGTTTGCCTTCCCATCATGGTATATTCTTTTTTCGGCAATCGCCTAAAAGGAGAAGCCCATGAAAGGTTTAACAAAGAGGTCTCTGGCTTATTTTGCATTAATTATCAGTGCAGGTTTTCTGTTTCTTATTATCGGTTCCAGCCCGGTTTCTGCCGGTACCTCCTGGTTGAAAACCGGGACAGATCTTCTCAACTCCGTTTCCGGGGATAGTGGGGTAAAAAGTGACTCGGCAGCCACTGGGGGACCCAGTTTACCCCAGATCACCGATGCCTTTAAAGAGGCCCTGACCATGGCATCCCAGGCGGTGGTGAATCAGGTGGGATCCGCCGATGGATTCAACAAGGATGATGCCATTCATATTCCCCTTCCAGGACCACTTGAAAAGGTGAAATCCATGTTGGGCACGGTGGGCCTTTCCAGCATGGCCGATGATCTGGAGTTGAAGCTTAATCGGGCTGCAGAGGCAGCCGCCCCCAAAGCAAAGGATCTGTTTCTCACCGCCATCACGGAGATGAGCTTTGATGATGTCAAAACCATTTATGATGGACCCGAGGATTCAGCCACCCAATATTTCAAGGATAAGATGTCCCTTCCCCTGACCGATGAGATGCGGCCCATTGTGGAGGGAACCCTGGCCCAGGTGGGTGCAGTAAACGCCTATGATCAGCTCATGGGAAAATATAAAGACATTCCCTTTGTGCCCGATGTCAAGGCGGATCTCACCCAGCATGTACTGGATAAGGGGCTTGGGGGAATCTTTTATTACATGGCACAAAAAGAAGCCAGCATCCGGAAAAATCCGGTGGAACAGACCACGGAATTGCTTAAGACTGTTTTTGGCCGTTAATTTCGGTACCGCCTGAATCCATCCAGGGATTTGGGCTTGTGCATAGCCATCGCTAAAATTTCAGGGTTGTATGTTTCGCAGAGGAAGACCCCACGATATCCTTTAAAATCGGCAATCCTGAAATCAAGTGATGACAAAGTACTTGATTCCAATTTTTATCTCTTTCTGAATCCCTGGAAGATCCACACGACAGCCCAGCACAGGACAACGGGGAGGACCCCCCCAAGGAGAAATATAGACCGGCTCTCCTGGTGCCAGGGCGGCAGTGGTACTGCCATCACCAGGGGGAAAATCACTGACAATACAATGGCCAGGCGCAGTTTTCCCGAAGGGGATAGGCGTTTGGCCTTTTTCCTGGTGGAGGATCTGTTTCCCCCGAACATTCGGGGCAAAAAGATGATGCAGGCAATGAGCAAAATGAGGGTGAGAATTTCCTGGATACCGGCCAACTGAGATTTTCCTTTTAAGGTTTCAGGGTCTTTGTATATTATCATTGATTGAGATCAGGCGGTGCCATACCGCTGTTTGACCTGAATGCGGTCAATGGTGCCATTTGCTTTTTCCGGCATGGTATCAACGAACTCCACATAACCGGGTTTTTTGTACCGGGCAATGCGCTCCCCCACAAAGGCAATGAGGGCAGGGCTGTCCAGATCAGCATCTGGTTGTTTTATACACACCGCCTTGACCCCTTCTCCAAATTTGGGATCAGGTACTCCGATGACGCACACTGCCACAACATCTGGATGCATGAGTATGACCTTTTCCACCTCGGCGGGGTAGACATTCTCTCCACCGGGTTTGATGAGTTCTTTTTCCGGTTTCCTGCCTTCAAACCACAGAAATCCGTTTTTGTCAATTCTACCCATGTCACCGGTGTGGTGCCAGCCGTTTCTTATGGTTGACGGGTCAAGGTTTCCCTCTTTTTTCCAGAATCCCTGGAACACCACAGGCCCCCGAACAGCAATTTCTCCTGATGTTTCACAGGGCAGGGCCATGTCATCATCGTCCAGTATGGCAAGATTTGAAACTGGGCATTGTTTACCCGCAGCGCCGGGCATGAGGGCATGGTCGGAAAGGGTTACAAATCCAGAGGTTTCACTCTGGCCATAGAGTATCCAGAATCGTGCCCCGGTTTTTTGGGTGAATGCCGTTATAGTGTCCGGGGAGTCAATGCCGGTGACATGGTTGATGGAAGCAAGGTCCCCTTCATCCATGTGATCCAGCAGGGTGGATAGGATGGGGGGAAAGCTTGCCAGGGTGGAAACCCCTTCTTTTCGGGCCAGGGCAATGGCACCTGGAGCATCAAATTTTTCCATGATGACGTTTTTACCCCCCATGTGCAGGGTGGCCAGGGCCAGATTCATGCCGGTGATGTGAAACAGGGGTACCATGTTGAGGTAGGCATCTTTCCGGGTCAGCCCCATGGTAAGACAGGTTTGGAGATTGCTCATGACCATGTTTTCATGGGACAGGGCCGCTCCCCTGGGATGGCCGTCCACGGCGGCGGTGTAGATAAGGCAGAATATGTCTTCCCTTTTTGGGGGATTTGCCAGGGCCAACAGAGGTGATGAGGTGTCTTTCATCAACTCTGCCAAGCTCAGGTGGGTATGGTCTGTTGCGGATATGGATACGGTGGTCCCGGTGAACTGCCGGGCATCCATCAGGGCATTCAGTTGTTCTTTACGGGCATCGTCAAAGAACAGCAGCTTTGCTCCTGAATCGTCCAGGATATAGGCGATTTCATCCAGGGAGAGCCGCCAGTTAATGGGAACCAGGATGGCACCCATGGCAGCGGCAGCACCATTTAATACCAGGTATTCCAGGTGATTCATGGCCAGGATGGCAATGCGATCGCCCTTGCCGATCCCCTGGTCCAAAAGGCCCTGGGCCAGGGTGTTCACCTGTTCTAAAAGCGATTCAAATGTCAGAGACCGATGCTGTTCTGTGATGGCAACATCCGTGGCATACCTTCTGGCATTCATCTTAAAAATATCATAAATTGTAAAGGTGTGTACTGACATATAAATTCCCCCGTTTGGCAATGAATGTTTTAATTCATGGAGAATCTGTAGCAGTTGGGGCATATAAATACAAGGAGAACGAGCAGAGAAGCGCTAAAAACAAAGGAAATAATTCATAAGGGAAGAAAAAAGAAGAGTGGTAAAAGGAGGTAAAAAGTGGAGCGGGAAACGGGATTTGAACCCGCGACTTCGACCTTGGCAAGGTCGCACTCTACCACTGAGTTATTCCCGCTCAACGGAAAGAACTTTTATATAATAATCATTTGTTTGTCAAGAAATAATTTTTCTGGTATGAAAATTTTATATGAGAGCGTAGGCATGCCTCACATTACTTTCATGATTCGTTGTGGGCAGGCCGGGTCCAGAATACGGTCTGCCCATGGCAGTTATTTTGATTATTGATAATAACTGCCATATCGGTCACCGACACAATAAATAATACAATCGCATAATGCCGCCTCCGGGAACTCTGGTGGGGGCATTTTTAAATATAATGGAGAAAAAAATATGCACCATAGGGCAGAACGTGTTCTTGTCACCGGAGGTGGAGGGTTCCTTGGCAAAGCCATTGTAAAAGTACTGGTGGCCCGGGGGGATAAGGTGACAAGTTTTTCAAGGGGTTTTTATCCGGAGCTTGACTTGTGGAAGGTCCGTCAGGTCCAGGGGGATATTGCAGATCCCCGGGCAGTGACAGATGCCTGTGAGGGTATGGATGTGGTCTACCATGTGGCTGCCAGGGCCGGGGTATGGGGGACATTTAAAGATTTTTACCGGGCCAATGTGCTGGGCACGGAAAATGTCATTGCCGGTTGTCGGGAAAAGGGGGTGGGACGGCTTGTGTACACCAGTTCCCCCAGTGTGGTGTTTGATGGTAATGACATGGAGGGGGTGGACGAGTCTGCGCCCTATCCCACACATTTCCATGCTCCTTACCCTGCAACCAAGGCCATGGCGGAAAAAATAGTCCGGGATGCCGCATCTTCTGGTTTTGGCATTATTATTCTGAGACCCCATCTCATCTGGGGACCCGGAGATAACCATCTATTACCGGGGATTATCTCCCGGGCAAAAAAATTGCGTCGCATTGGCAATGGCACCAATGTGGTGGATACCATATATGTGGATAATGCGGCCCATGCCCATGTCCTGGCCGGGGATCGCCTTAAAGCGGATGCATCCCTGTCAGGGAATATCTATTTCATCAGCCAGGATGATCCCATCCCTTTGTGGGATATGGTGGATCATTTTCTGGAGGCCGCTGGTTTGCCGCCGGTGCAGGGGGATGTTCCCGCCCGGGGGGCATATTGGGTGGGTGGGGTATTTGAATTGCTATTTAAAATATTTCCGTTAAAGGGAGAGCCACCCATGACCCGTTTTGCGGCCCGGGAGCTTGCCACCTCTCACTGGTTTGATATCTCCCGGGCAAAGCAGGATCTGGGCTATGTTCCCCTTGTCTCTACGGAGGAGGGGCTGGAACGTATTACGGCTTGGCTGAATAAAAAGTCTTAAGGATATGTTTGATTTTTTGGGGCATTCTTCATATCACACCAAAAGTACTTTATTTTTATGGGAGAATGATTCCCGAAAAATGGGCTTATTGCTCCGACAAGCTTAAGTCAGAAAATTAAGGGTGCCGGAAGTCAAAATGGTAAATGGTATCCCCCGGCTTTGCTGCTCTCAGCTAAAGGTATTGAAGGTGACTTTTTCCAGTTGAAGGGATTCCCTGGGATGGGGGGACTTTTCTTCATCGGCATAGCCCACGGCAAGCATGGATTCCACTTTGAAGTTTTCCGGGACATTTAAAAGCTTGCGGATATATTCTTCTGCGCTGGTGCTCTCATCATGATTCCGTTGGCGCACCTGAATCCAGCAGCTGCCAAGGCCGAGATCTGTTGCGGCCAGGTGGAGAAAGGTGGTGGCAATGGCGGCATCTTCCACCCATACATCGGTTTTTTCAGGATCTGCCAGGATCACAATGGCCAGGGGGGCATTCTTGAGAAAGGTGGAGCCACTGGGTCGGGCACTGGCAAGTTTTTCAATCAGATCCGGCTGATTCACCACAATAAAATGCCAGGGGTTCTTACCCCGACCGGACATGGGTCTTAAGGCCGCTTCAATGAGTTTGTTGACCTTTTCCCCTTCAACGGGAATCTGTTTGAATTTACGGATACTTCTTCTCTTTTCAATGAGTGGAAAAAACATGGAGATCTCCTTTTCCAGGATTTGAAATAAGGGTTGTGTCGGGCATCGACACAACAAAAATAGAAAATGGTATTATACCGCCTCCGAGGAGGCTCTGCTGGCGATACTCCGCTACTGCATTTTTTAAGTTGTATATGGGCAATGGAGTCAGGGGCATTTAAGTAAGCCTTATTTGATCACAACCGGGTGATGTCAATGGTGTTGTTGGAGGTCCATTCATCAAATTTTTTTCTTAAAAATCGCTTAAAGGCATTGCGGCTCACCGGCCACAATAGCGTAAGCCCCATGGCATCGGTGAGAAGTCCGGGGGTGATGAGCACCACTCCGGCCAGCAAGATGATCAGACCATCCAGAAGATCCTCCGTTGGCATAATGCCCTGCTGCATGTTTGAACGTACCCGCATCAAGGTATTGATCCCTTCCATTCTGGCCAGCCAGGCCCCCAGAAATCCACTGATGATCACAAGAAGAATGGTGTTAAAACCGCCGATGACACTGCCCACCTGTATTAACAGGTAAAGTTCAATCATGGGGATCAGGGTAAAACACAAGAATAGTCTGAAAAGCATGGGATATCTCCTTAAGGGATAATTGAGGAGCCCCGTCACACAGGCCTAACCGTTCATTTTGGACTTGTTCTTGCTTGACGGGGTCAGGCTTGTTTCATTTGGAGGCTGATTTTTTAACAGGTTTTAAGGAGGACGGAAAGAAGGGGGGCGTAAAAGGGCATGTTTTGATCAATTGTCCTGTGTGATATCGGTACAAAAACATCATAAATCACGGCCATCTTCCCAAAGACCTTGATGGTGCAATAGTATGAAGATGGCCATGAAAATAAAATTGTCAAGCAGGATCAGACCAGGGGCTCGTGGATGGCCAGAATCATGCCATAACCGCCTTGGATGTTAAAGGTGTTGGTGATGCCATGGGCCGCCAGAATCACCTGGCACTCATAGGAGCGGGGACCCGTGCCGCACAACATGTAGACCGGTTCATCCCTGGGGATTTCATTGAACCTTTTTCTGAACTCATCCTGGGGAATGTTTATCCATTGATCCCCATATTTTTCCACAAAAGGGTCTGCCTGCACCGTACTTCTTACATCCACCACCCGGGCATTCTCATTCTTGAATTTTTCAAGGAACTCCCAGGTATCAATGGATCTGAGGCTTCCATTCAAGGTGTTATCAAGGGCATTACCCGCGTTGTTTACAATGTCCATGGCCGAGGCATAGGGTGGGGCGTAACTGACTTCCAGGTTGGAAATTTCATCCACATCCACCCCGAATTTAAGCAGGGGAGCCACGGCATCCACCCTTGCCTTTACGGCATCTCCCTGGGGCCCTGCGGCTTCTACTCCCAGTACTTTACGGCTTTTTCTGTCGGCAATGAGTTTCATGAACATGAAGTCTGCATCGGGGAAAAAATGTGCCCGGTCGGACTGAGCCACCACCACATCCACGGGATCAAATCCTGCCATGGTGGCCTGGGCCGTGGTGAGGCCTGCCTTGGCCAGGCCCATGTCAAATATTTTAATGCAAAAGGCACCCACAGCCCCGGGAAATTGTGCGGCTCCCCCATTAATATTGGTGGCAATGATACGGCCCTGGCGGTTGGCCAAAGATCCAAGGGGCATGAGGATTTCCTGGCCGCTGATGAGGTTGGGAAATTCAGCACAGTCCCCGCCGGAAAAAATGTTGGGGTCCGAGGTCTGCATGCGCCGGTTCACCAGTACGCCACCGCAACGACCCAGGGCAAGGCCTGCATCGGCGGCTAACTGGGAATTGGGACGAACCCCGGCGGCCAGGATGACCATGCTGCAGGGAATGGTTTTTTCCTGGGTTTCCACGGATTGGACACCGGTTGTGGCATCCCCGTTGATTTTCATGACCCGTTGGGACAAGAGAAGTTCCACCCCGTGTTCCCTGAGTTTTTTTTCGGCGATTCTGGACATGTCTTTGCCCAATGCCTGGGGAAGCACCTGGTCTGCCATTTCAATGAGGGTGGTGTCAATGCCCCACAGATCGGTGAAGGCTTCTGCCATTTCGATGCCAATGGCACCGGCCCCGATGACCACGGCATTTTCCACCTCACCTTGGGAG
>CAKZLA010000339.1 GCA_937124525.1 uncultured Desulfobacterium sp. | reverse complement strand
TTCAAAAATCCTTTTCATATCTTTTTCATAAGTCTCTGCGCAATCTGCGTCAAAATCTTTTCATTCCAATGAACATTTATTAAGTCAAATCCTACTTCGTAGTTTTTAAATCAAAAAAAATATTTCAAAGTGCCCATGTTATGACCAATCCCATAATTTGTATTTTTTTGCTTGAAAAAAAGGAAATTGGAGTAATGTGTTTTGAGTAACAAAGGGAAATGTATATCCCCGGTTCGGGATAATTTGATTCTTTATCGGAGGCTGGTATGCGAAGATGTTGACTATAAAACACAAAATCAGCCTTTTAAAAAGATGTTCTTTGAATTGTTGGAGCCAAGTGCCGGCAGCAGCAACAGCATGGAAAAGACCGCACTGGCAATTGTCATTATGAATGCCCAGAAATAGGAGCCGGTGGCATCGATACTCCAGCCAGCAATGACGGGCGCCAGCATGGAGCCAAGACCGTGATACAGTGTCCATAAACCGATGACGCTGCCGGAGTGTTCTTCGGAAAACAGATCCCTGGCAGAGGCCGCATACTGGGGCCAGATGGTTCCGTAACCAGCGCCAAAGACGATCGTTGAAATCACCAGCAGGGAAAAATTTTGTACCAAAGCCATACCCAGTCCTCCTGCGCCGACTAGAACACTGCAAAGCATCATGATTCGAACACGCCCTACCTTATCGGAGACGTAGCCGAGAATCAGCTTACCTACGGCTCCAGAAATACCGATAACCGCTATGAGAATGGCTGCAGATGAATACGGGATGTGCAATTTTTGGATGCCGTAGGCGGTTAAAAAGGTAAAGGGGATGAGGATGGAAAAACTGATCATCAGATACGATAAGGCTATCAGATGGAATTTTCGATCTGAAAAAATGGTCCGGTAGGTATCACGGATTGAGGTGCTGCGCTTTTCCACTGTTGTTCCGGGTTGCGTTGGCTTTGTTGTTGCAGGCGGTCGATCCTTGATGAAAAAAAAATTCATTCCCGCAGACATCAAGGCAACTAAACCGAGAAAAATCCAGACCATTCGCCAGTCGAACGGGATTATAATGATGGGAATCATAATGCTCCAGAAGGCGATGCTGCTGGCGCTCCCCAGATCGACTACGGAAAGAAGGATACCCCTTCTTTGTTGGCTCACCCATCGCATCACTATAGTTACCACGGGTGCCCAGCACGCGGAATGGCCAAGACCGGCGATAGCAAAAAAGAGACTGGCATGAAAAACAGTTGATGCTGTCGCCATCAAACCGGCGCCAATTCCCAGCAAAGCGACAAAGACGGTGAGAATAATCCTTGCATTGGTGCGGTCCACCATCAGGCCCAATACAGGAGAACCCAATGTATAGGTCAGAAAATAGGATGAGTAAATGATTCCGCCCTCGGTGTTAGATATGGCCATAGAGGACAGCATTTCTGGCAGTAAAACGCCGTATGAGTATCGGATGCCGAAGGCGACGAATATTGTGGAAAACCCCGCAATGATAATAGCCGCAACCCGAAAGTGCATGAATTTTTTCCTTGTATCGGGATTAGGATTAGAAAGACGCTTTTTGCCAAAAAAAGTATGAAAGGTTATTATAATCCATTTTACATGACTTGATATTTCTTTAGACTAACAAAATGATTTTTTTTAATAAGTTAGGCCTGAAAACCGTAAATTCTCAATAAGCCCGGGTATTCAGTGAATCCTTTTGAATAGCACCTGGTGTTTAAAGGTAAGCAGGCTTTATCAGCCCGAGGTTATTGAGAACTTACTGAAAACCGCAAACAAGTCATATGAAATGCGATATAGTCATCCGCAATATGTCTCTAACAAGGCAATGGCACAACATACTATGCTCTCGCCTGGCGGGAGATACAATGAAAAAAAGGTCATCGAGGTCTGCTTTTTTTGTCTGGGCGTGCCCTCATTTAAAGATACGGCGAGCATAATTTTTTTCGGTGCTTCTCCTTCATGTTAAAGCTCGCTTTGGAATCAGAAGGCTGCACCAGGCAAATGCCGTTATCCGACAGCAGTCAGCCCGCCGTCCACATAAAGGATTTGACCGGTCATGAAGTCCGACGCCTCCGAAGCCAGGAAGATACAAGCCCCTGCCATCTCCTCCGGGGTACCCAGCCGGTTGAAAAGACTGCTTTTTGCCAGCATTTCCAGGCGCTCTGGAGCAACAGCCTTTTTAATGGTGTCAGTCAGCACCAAAGAAGGGGCCATTGCATTGACATTGATGTTAAACGGTGCCCATTCCGCAGCCAGCATCCGCGTGATCATGTCTACGGCGCCTTTCGTTGCACCATATGCAACATTGCCGCCGCCCGTTCCCCGAATTCCCCTGACCGAGGACATATTAATGATTTTACCTTTTCCCTGCTTGATCATTCTTTTGGCAAAGGCTCTGCAGGCCATCATGACCCCTTTGACGTTGACTGAAAATAAATTGTCCCAGTCAGCCATGTCAAATTCCAAAGGGGCTCCTTTTTTATTCATGCCGTGGGTGTTGACAAGGATATCCACCCGGCCGTATTGTTCGGCAATCTGACTCGCCAGCTGTTCCACGCTGTCTTCATCGGTGACGTCCACCTGAAAGGCACCTGTCTGGGCCCCGGTTTTTGATTTTATTTGATCGGCAACAGCCTGAACCTTATTCAAATTCCGGCTGGCAATAATGGTCGTTGCACCCTGCTCAGCCAGCCCATAAGAGCAGGCTTCACCGATTCCGCCTGCACCCCCGATAACAACGGCGACTTTAGCGCCTAAACTGAATTTATCCGTCATTGGTACTCCTTTTTTTGTTGAATCTTAAGTTAACGCTAAGGGGTTATAATAAAGACAAGCAACTCGGCGGGTTTTCCGTCGTTTATGCTGATTTCACGTTCTTCTCCTGCATCGATAAAAATTATATCACCCGGATTCATGACGTATTTTTCCGATTCGCCGCTTACGGTAATGCTACCGCTGACCAGATAGTATATTTTTTCTGTCGGTGATCCCGACATTTCAGCCCCGCCGTCAGGTCGAAAGTACGAGTAAAATACTTTGACCCGGTTTGATTCTTTTACAAATTTTTGAATTCCGTAAACACCAAAATGTTTTGGCGCTTCATAAGGCGTACCCGTAGCATTCTTGACAACTTTCATGTTCCTTAAGCCTCCTCTCATTTCTAATATTGGGGGTCCATCTTTAGCACAGACATCTACTTTGATTGGCTATATACTTAAGGCGGGACAGCCTTGAAAATCAAGATTCTCACAAGCCCTTAACTTTAGGGGCATGCGAGCAAGTTATCCACATAAAAAGCCTTAAAAATATCCCGGATTAAGTGGGTAGCCGATGTTTATATACGTCCAAATTATTTTCAAGTTTTCATATGGCCTATCCGATTCCGATTAGCCATCCATAATATGTCTTCTTCACAGAAGCTCCGATTAAAGTTTCTGTATTGACGATGCCTTCCAAGGGGATGATCACTTTTTGAAGAAACTGATGTAAAGATGCCGTATCTGTCGAATGAACACAAATAATCATTCCTGACCGCTTGCCCAGTGTCATTATGAAATGGACTTCCTTATAAGGGAGCAACTCTGTGCAGATATTCTTCACATTAACCGGATTTACGTCTAACATAATATAGGCACTGGCAGAGTAAGCAAATTTCAGCGGGTTAGGCACGCCGCTTATTTTAATAAAATCACTCTCTATTAAGGCAGATATTCTGCGGTAAACCGTGGTAACGTGAATTCCGAGTTTTTCGGCCAGAATAGAGGGGCTTAAGCGCCCGTCTTTGGACAGCTCCGAAATGAGTTTCCAGTCGTTATTGGATAATTTTACAGTTTCTTTTTGAAACGGTTCTTTTTGGAAAAATCGTTCATACCGTTTGTGAATCTCATTCACAAAGAAAAGTTCAAGCTGTGTCACACCTTCAATGGAATACAATTCATCATCGATAAATTGATGCAGCATCTCAAAGTCAGGAAAGAAGACAATTGCCAGGATATCAAATCTTCCAAAAAAGACCTGGACAAGGTTAACGTGAAAAAAGCCAGCCAGATGCATGGATATCTCTTCGACAACGTTGGCATTAGCTTTAATCGCCACAATTGCACAGGCGGACAATCCAAGTTTAAACGGGTTCGGTTGTGCCCTGACCGATATGACACGCGATTGAATCAGCCTTTCAACTCGTTTACCCACTGTTTTCGGAGTGACTCCAAGTTTGGTGGAAAGCTCTGAATAGCTGATGGCTCCATCTTTTTGGAGTTCTTTCATCAATTTGAGGTCGGTATTATTCATTCTTACTACTTCGGTATTATTCATTCTTACTACTATGGTCCCTTAGAGTCATTTGATTCAAAGATTATTACAATTTAAATTTTTCGGTGTTATCTGCCGCGTTGCTGCCATTAATATACCCCTGAGAGCTCTTAAATATGAAAGCAGTATTGCAAATTATCGGTAATATGTCAATAAATTTTTCTATTTATTTGCGAGTAGATGCCTTTTTTGCCCAAATTATGTTTTTACTCTTGACATATATTTCCTTCTTTTATATGTAAAATTATTAACGGTAGGAAAATAGGAATCAACGTCTGCCGGACCAGAATTCTCAAATTGACCTTGATGCTGAAATCTTTATGGCACATCTTGAAAGCGTTCATTCTTGATATCAGGCAGGGTTCAAACAACAAAAGCAAAAGGAAGAAATAATCATGGCTTATATGCCGCTCAATAAAAGCAGAATGTACCTTGATAAAAAAAAAATGACCCGAATCTACGATCTTTCACAACCCTGGGGGGTCGATACCCCTTTATGGCCTTTTCCAGGGCCGCGTCAAGATCTTGCATTTCCCCGCGGACAGTATCTGGGCCGTTTTCATAAACGGACCATGACCTATACCGGGACGCTCCATGCCGGAACACATATGGATGCCCCCAACCATGTACTGCATGAAGAAGAGGTTGATCGTGAACGAAACGGATATTCACTGAACGAACTCCCCCTGGAGTACTGTATAGGTACCGGCGTCATTCTTGATATGCGCCACTTAAAAGACGAGTTTGAGGCTGCCTGGAAAACCGGTTTTGAACCGGAATTATGGAAAATCATCATGCCCGAAGATGTTGATAATGCGTGTGCAAAGGACGGTCTCGATATCCGGGAAAATGACTGGGTGGTCATCAACACTGGTTTCCATCATTACTGGAGAGTCAACAACGACAAGTATTATAACTATTATCCCGGTATGGGACCTGAAATCGCGGAATATCTGATCCATGAGAAAAAAATAAAAGGGATTTCAGGGACATGGGGCGCGACCGATTCTGCTCTATGGCATGCCCCGCTCAAAGAGCAGATGCCGTGGCTTGATAAGGCGTATCGCAAGGCAACCGGTAAGGATCCGGATGTTGAATTTCCCGATTATGAACCCTGCCATCGGATGTACATGCAGGCAGGGGTAATTACCGTTGAAAATGCGGGCGGTAATATTGATCAGATTACAGGCAAACGAATGATTATTGCCGCGTTTCCCTTCCGCTGTGAAATGGCGGACGGTGGTTTCGTAAGGCTGGTTGCCTGGGAAGAAGGCTCTTTTTAATAACATTTTTACCGATGAATCTGCAAACAATGCCGGATTCATCGGATAAACAATGGTTCCTGTATAAGCCTGCCCAAATGCCCCCACCTTTGTAGGGTTACCTCGGAAAAGATCTTTTTTTACCGTTGGCTCCGTAAATTTTTAAGCTTTTATCGTCCCCTGAGTTATAATGTATCCCAAAATTTGAACCAGTTGCTGAGCTACAAGATGGAAATTTAAAATGGAATATTTAGTTATTAGAGTTAATCCAGAACGAAGACAATGGTGGAAAGAAATCATTCAGTCAAAGCTGCCCAATTTAAAAGTAGTTCTTTTTGATGAGGATGACTGACTATGATCCGCTATATATTAAATATGCGATTGTTTGGAATCCGCCTATTGGAATGTTTGACCGTTTTCCAAATTTAAAATGTGTAGCTTCTGTTGGTGCAGGGGTGTCTCATATTCTTAAGGATCCTAATTATCCAACACAAATTCCAATAATAAGATGTGCCAGTGATGCTTTAAGAATGAGAATGGCCGAATATATTTTATTACATGTCTTACGATTCCATAAAAGATTGCCAGAAGTGGAACTTGCACACGCTAAAAAGAAGTGGTGTCAGTTTATATCTCCCATAGCAAATGAAATTACCATAGGAATGATGGGAATTGGTAATTTGGGAGCTTATGCAGCCCAAAAACTTCAGTGTATGGGATATAAAGTTGTGGGTTGGTCAAGAAGAGAAAAGAATTTAGAAAAGGTCCATAGTTATTTCGGGAATGAACAATTACATGATTTTCTTTCGAAGGTTAATATCCTTATATGTACGCTACCTCAGACAGAGAAAACTAAAAATATTTTATCTAAAGAAACACTATCAAAATTACCTAAGGGGAGTTCTTTGATTAATGTTGGACGAGGTAACTGCCTAATCGAAAAGGATTTAATTGATTTATTAAATGCTGGACATCTCAATGGTGCAACGCTTGACGTCTTTAACAAGGAACCACTGCCAATTAGTCATCCTTTTTGGTCTCATGAAAAAATTTTAGTGACTTGTCATTCAGCTGGGATTATAGATCCAGCTATTGGCGGGGAAACGATTGCGAATAATGTTAAAAAATTTATAAATAGAGAACCGGGTTCTGATTTTGTTGATATTGAACAAGGATACTAATTGTAGAATGCCAAAGACGGTAAGAATTTTAAATTTTAACATATCATCATGGTGACCCGGGCCTGGTTCAGAATATGACGATTTTGAACTGGTGGAGTTGCTAAAAACACTCTCCAGAAAAGTTGATCTTGCCACTTTGAGAAAACACCCAAAACTACCTAACCTGGACGATCCAGAACCAAAAATATTTTCTAATTCTCTTGCCAAAATAGCACGAAAATCAGAGATAAGAATCTAAAAAGGCTCAGGCAAAGCGGTAAGTTATAAAAGTAAGCCTCATGCTTTAACTGCAAAAATCCTTGCGGGAAAAAAGTAAGAATGATTTCTACCATGAAAAGGCTGCCCTTCAAAACCAAAATGCTTCTTGATTTCGATATGATTCTGAGATCTGTGTTATTTATCCTCAATTCATCCGGTGTTTTTAAATGCCCACCCAAGAAAAAAAACTTCTTAAAATAGCTGGACATTTGTTCTTGTATTTGTTAAGAAGGCCAAATATCATGTGCTAATATTTGGCAGATTGTTAATCGCAATTGTTATCATTTGGCTGACTGCTAATCTTAATTGCTAATATTTGGCAGATTGTCAATTAGAATTTACCGAATTTTTATAATGTAAATATAGTAAAAAAGAGGAAGTAATGAACCCAAAAGAAATACTGGATCAAGCCAGGCAAGAGAAGCGTACAATCCTTACTGAGATTGAAGCTAAGCAGATTTTGATGCAAATAGGTATTAATTGTACAGATACACAGTTAGCAGTTACTAAAGAGGCGGCTGTAGAGTTGAGTGAGCAATTCGATTATCCCGTAGTATTGAAAGTTTCTTCGGTCGATATTAGCCATAAAAGCGATGCTGGTGGTGTTAGAGTCAACCTGAAGAACAAAGCCGAGGTCCAGAATGCTTTCGATGAAATCCTTCGGTCCTGCAAAGACGCGGTTCCTACAGCTAATATTGAAGGTGTTTCGGTACAACCCATGGGGAAACCCGGTATCGAAGTCATCATAGGCATGATCAAAGATGCGAGCTTTGGCCCGACGATCATGTTCGGTCTGGGTGGTGTTTTTGTCGAGGTTTTAAAGGATGTCGCCTTTCGTGTCGTACCCATTGAAGAATCTGACGCCGAGGATATGATTAACGAAATTAAGGGAAAGAAATTACTTGAAGGCTATCGAGGCCAGGAAGCGGCTGATATTGCCTGCCTGCAGCAGATGCTCCTGAAGCTTTCTGAGTTTGTGAATGAAACACCGGAAATTCAAGAAATTGACATGAATCCGGTTTTTGCTTACAAGGATGGTGCAGTGGTTGTAGATGCACGTATTATTCTTTCAGCCCTATGACTTCGCATGAACTGCGGGTAGCTTAAGGGCACTATAATAGGGCGACAATCATTATGATTGACAATTGATAAAACACGATAAAAAGGAACGGCGAATAATCATGGAATTGATGGATCGATTTTTTAAACCGAGATCTGTGGCAGTTATTGGGGCCAGCGGAACGCCCGGAAAACTGGGATATGTAATAGTAAAAAATATTGCTGATAGCGACTTCTCCGGTGAAGTTTATCCGGTAAACCCTAAATCGGATGAGATATTGGGATATAAGGTATTTAGGAGCGTAACAGAAATACCCGGTGAGGTTGACCTCGTTGTCACTGCGCTTCCGACACCGAAAATTACCCTTGCAGCAATAGAACAATGCGGCCAAAAAGGCGTTAAAGCAGTCATTATTGAATCTGCCGGATTCGGTGAATTGGGTGGTGAGGGCAAGGTTATTCAGGATCAAATTGTTGATATAGCTAAAAAAAACAATATTAGGGTCATTGGGCCCAATTGCTCCGGTATAGTATCTCGCAATGTAGTGACATCCATTTATCCGATAATTAAAAAGGTTCCGAAGGGGAACGTGGTGCTTCTCGGGCAATCCGGTATCCTGGCTGCCGGGATGGCTGCAGATCTCGTCGGAAACGAAAGCTTAAGTATCAACAAGGTGTGTTCCATTGGAAACAAATGCGATGTCAATGAAAATGATTTATTGGAATACTTTGGTAATGAAGACGACGTAGATGTGATTTCCATGTATTTGGAAACCGTTTCCGATGGAAAAAATCTAACCCGGATCGCTAAGGAAGTATCTCTCAAAAAACCGATTGTTTTTCTTAGCGGGGGTCGCACGGAAGCTGGCGCGCAAGCTGCCATGAGTCATACCGGCAGTATTGCCAGCAATTCCAAAATTGTGGAAGCTGCGGTTAAACAAACCGGCATGATCACGGCCGATGATTTTATGGAATTGAAAGATTTCGCAAAGGTTTTTTCCACTCAGCCGCTTCCCAAAGGTAACCGCGTCGCAGTGGTGACTGTGGCTGGAAGTGTCGGTGTGAATGTGTCTGATTTGTGTTCCCAATATGGCCTGGAACTTCCCAAGTTGACTGATGAAACGGTTGCAGAAGTAGAAGACAAGTTTGACACGCCGGTGGGCAATCCTGTCGACCTGTATTTTTCTGTAACCAAAATCGGCTTTACCAAAACCCTCGAAATCACTTTCCCTGCCGCAATCAAAGATCCAAACATAGACGCCGTGATATTGATGCTGGCCGGTTTTGAGTATACCGAAGAAGCGGTTCAGAATAAAATCATTCAGAAAATCGTGCGTGAAATGGGAAAACCTGTGGTCATCTGTTTGGTTGTTGGATACAACAAGTATAAAAATGTTATTATGGATGAATTGGGAAGAGACTTGCCTGTATTTCCTTCTCTGATTTCCGGAGTAAAAGCTTTAAGTAAACTATGTCAGTACGGCATGTTCAGAAACAAAAAATCTGTATAGTAAAGGGGAAATCTTATGGCTTACGAAAGCATGCTTCTCGAAAAAGAAGATAATATCGCCACTCTCACATTTAATCGTCCTGATGCGAGAAATGCAGTAAACAACCAGGTCCGGGCCGAATTCGCTGCAGCCATTGAAGAAATCGAGGCCGATGACGAAATAAGTGTTATGATTCTCACAGGAAATGGCAAGGCATTTGCGTCCGGTGTTGATATCAAAGAATTCAACAAAACCACGCCATACCACGCCCACACTTTATATCGCCTGGGCGAGCGAGTCGAAAAGTTAACTAAACCGGTCATTGCTGCGGTCAACGGCTTTTGTCTGGGTGGTGGTAATGAGATCGCCATGGGCTGTGATATCATCATTGCTTCACAGAGAGCTAAATTCGGACAGCCCGAGATCAATATTGGCATTATACCGGGAGGAGGAGCCACCCAGCGCTTGCCGCGGTTGGTCGGTGTGTGCAGGGCCAAGGAACTGATCTTCACCGGAGATATCATCACCGCTGAACAGGCCTTTCAACTGGGTCTTATTAATCGGGTGGTACCTGAAGATCAGCTTTTGGTGACGGCCAAAGAGATTGCCAAGAAAATTGCCATTAAGAGCTCAGCTGCTCTCAAACTGGCCAAACAGGCTATCAACCATGGCATGCAGACAAGCCTGGAAACCGGCCTGAAATATGAATATGAGCTATACAGTCTTTCATTGAGCCTTGAAGACAAGGCAGAAGGCGTCAATGCTTTTATTGAAAAGAGAGCCCCGAAGTTTGTCGGACGATAGCAGTATTTTTTATATTTAAATATCAACAAGGAGGAATAAAACGGATGGAAAATACGTCAAATATGGTAGCTCGAATTCCGAACTTAGTGGACTGGTCAACCGGTGAAGTCAGATTAATAAGCGCAAAATGCAACTCATGCGGTACTTATTTCTTTCCGAAAGGGGCTTACCTGCATCGCCCTGGCTGCTCACGGGAGGGGATAGAAGACGTCCTGCTTCCAAATAAAGGAAAGCTGGCAAGCTATGTAATTCAAAATTATAACCCCCCGCCGCCATTTAAAACAGAGAAATCCATTGTTCCATATGGTATTGGTCTGGTTGAATTTGAAAATGAAAAAATTCAAGTCGCCGGCATCATCACAGAAGCCGACCTGAAGTCCCTTGAAATGGGGATGGAAATGGAAACGACCACTCTCAGGCTGTTTTCCAATGAAGAAAAACAGGATGTCGTGACCTGGGCGTTTCGGCCGGTAAAATAATCGAATTAAAGAATTTCATAAGGAGGAATAACTAACATGAGAGATGTGTATATCATTGGAACCGGGATCTCTCCCTGGCAGGGTTACTCAGAGACAAATTTCAGCGATTTCGGTACAGTGGCTGTCGATAACGCGTTGAAAGACGCTGGCGTTGACTGGCAGGGAATTCAAACGATCATGTCCGGGATTTTTATCTGGGGCGGGAACGCCGGTCACCTTTCCGGTCAATATCTGGAAGGTATCTTCGGTGAGACCGGTGTGCCGGTCGTAAATGTTTACAACGCCTGTGCAACCGGTACGGCCTCCCTTAGGATGGCATACAATAGTGTTGCTTCCGGCGAAACCGATACGGCGTTGGCGTATGGCGCCGATGTATCCCCCAAAGGCTTTTTCGGCGCCAAGACAGATGATCCTACCCAAGACAGGGACGTGATCAGATGGAAAATGGTCGGTATGCCCAATCCTGTTTTCTGGGCACTGGAATGCAGAAAAAGAATGGAAAAATACGGCACTACCGAAGAGGACCTGGCAAGAGTCAAGGTAATGATGAGCAAATTCGGCTCTATGAATCCGTTCGCCCGGTTTAAAAAAGCGTATACCATGGAAGAAGTGCTGAATTCCGCATATGTTTGTGATCCTCTCAGACTATATATGATCTGTCCGGTCAGTACCGGAGCGGCGGCTTGTATCGTTACGGCAGACAAGGAATTGATCGCCAAAGCCGATAAACCGGTAAAGATTAACGCCGTCACTATGGGCAGCGCCATGTACGGTGATCCGACCATACGAATCGGTGTGGTGTCATGCCCAGCCGGCAATGAGGCTCCCATGCTCAGTGAGAGCTATTCCGCTTCCCGCCAATGCTATGAAAAAGCTGGCATCGGGCCCGAAGAGATACAGTATCTGGAACTGCCCGATAACAGCTCCTGGCATTACCTGGTGTACCTTGAAACCTGCGGATTCTGTAAAGAGGGCGAGGCAGATAAGATGCTGCGGGATGGCGAAACAGATATTAACGGCAAACTGCCCACTAACCTGAGTGGCGGATTTTCTTCACATGGTGAGGCGGTTGCAGCCCAGGCTATCTGGCAGGTCATCGAATGTGCGAATCAGCTCAGGGGAAGAGGCGGTAAAAACCAGGTACAGAAGGATCTAAAAGTTGCCATGGCCCAGACATACGGCTTGATGGGTAACAGCGGCACCACCATTATGAGCATCTAATGAATTCCTAAGGGGTTAGGGGTAGGGGCGCAGTTTTTACGTCTTCTTCCCCTATCCATAATTTAAGAGTATAGGAATTTCCATATCTGTGCTGATACCACAGCAAAGACCATCGTCCGGATTTTCTTCAATATAACCGCCACGAGCGGACCTTATTGGGGATTGTGGCCTGCCCACAACAAATATAGGAACTCCAGTTATTGCAAATCATTGGACGGAGTTTCTTATAAACTGCCACGGGCAGACCGTATTGGGATACTGACCTGCCATAACGAAAATTGAAACTCTAATTATTACAGCCTTTTGGACGGAGTTTTAGTAAGTTCTCAATAAGTCCGGGTATTCAGGGAATCCTTTTGAATACCACCCGGTGTTTAAGGGGTAAGCAGGCTTTATTAGCCCGAGGTTATTGAGAACTTACGAGTTTTATATAAAAACAAGGCATCGCTGTGTTGGATCCTGCAGGGGTTCCATTCTGAGCGAAATCATTCCTGGAAACCGGGCGGATGACCCCCTTGTATCTCACCGGAAACTGGGCAAAAACAAAGAAACCATTTCCGGCCTTGTATCTGGAAATCCAAAGATGAAGACCACAGTCGCCCCATTGCAGAACGGATGCTGTCTCAATTAGACAACCTGAATCTTCTGATCGAAGAGAGTAAAAAATCGTCCGAGCCATTTGGCCGGAGGGCTGACCCCCATTTGCAAAAACGAATATTGTCCTCCTCTGTTGCTCAGAATAGTTATACAACTTGTCATTTTCCCAGCCAAAAATCAAATGAGTATCATAAAATGGGCGAAAGGGGAGCTTTGAATATGAATGAACCAATTGGGGACTCTTCTCATCACAGAAACTGAGTGAGACTACACAGGGGATGACTGGGAGTCCAGCAAATCCAGGTCCTCATTTGACATCTTGATATTATTTAATATTTATCAAGGCGATTTCGTGAAGTTTAAAATATAAATATCAATAATTTTAGATGCCTATCATTGTTTTGACCGGGGGTAGCTGCTGGGAGTCTGCTGTATCTTTAAGTGTCAGGAATTAATCTTTTTAAGTCCTTGACAAGGATAATTATCCTGCGGGGTTCGTATCGGGTCTAATGGATAACGCCAATTATTGAGATGTCAAAAGAATATCTATTTAGGGAGCACTGTATGTTTCAATACGGGGCTCATAATCTGTCCTTCATCAGGGCTTGAATACTAAGAAAAATTTGAACTCTGATGTCGGCAAAACCACACAAAGGGAGGAGAAAAAGGAATGAAAAAAATGAAAAATTTTTTGGTAGCGCTGGCCATATTGGCCTTTGTAACCCCTGCCATGGCCGATGACATGGTGACATTCAAGGGCTCTTATGACCTTGCAGCCGTGGCTGCTGATAATGTTAACGAGCAAAACGCCAAATCCGATGCTGACTTGGGTGACTCCGATAAATTTAATTATTTTTATCAACGCCTTCGGATGAGTATGAAACTCCAACCTACCAAGGGTGTCTCTGCCAATTTGCGATTTGATTTTGCTGAAGGTATTTGGGGGCAGGATCAGGACTACGGAACTATCCGTCCCAGTAATGACGATAGCCAGCTTCAGGTGGATCGTGCCTACGTGGACATCAATCAGGATATGTTCCGACTCAGGGCTGGCATTATGTTTTTACCCTTGGGTATGACCCAGGTATATCGGGATAATCAACCAGGTATTCAGTTAACTATAAAAACGCCGACACCGTTGAGCATTCGTCTGGGTTATGTTAAGGTTAACGAAGGTATATACCTTATAGGTGATCGCTTTAGCCGTGAATCCGATAGCGATGACGAAAATAAGGACACTGATCGCTTTTTCATTGACCTTAGCTATAAAAGTGACTCTTTTAAAATCAACGGTTATTACTGGATGCAAACTGACGGCAGCACCGGTGATACAGACAATGACGGCATTGACGACAATTTTAAGGACGAGCCTACTTTGATGGGCCTGACAGCCCGTACCCGATTGGGCGGGTTTGACCTTGTAGGCGAACTTGCCACATTCGGCGGGGACAATGGCAACGGAGTTGATTACACCGGTACCCAACTCGTCGTTGCTGGAACCAAACAACTTAACGATTCTCTGGCTCTGGGACTTCAAACATACTACTCAAGCCCACAGGGTAGCGGAGAACAAAAAATTTCTGAGGTGGGAAATCCCTTTGCCCACTTGGACATGGAGTTCGGTGGTGCCTACGGATGGGATAATGCCATACATGCACGAAGCAACTCTCATGTTTTCACATCAACAAATCCTCCCGGTGGTCCGATACCAGGAGACCTTCTTAATCCTTTTAAGACCGGAACAGGTTCCATCGGGGCAGGTATCGCCGCCAAGTATAAAGCCATGGAGAAACTGACGCTTATCGGCATGTTCGATTACCTGGTCGCTGCAGATGATGATATTGATGGAGTTACCTTTGAGTTCGAAAAGGGCTACAATTTTTTGACGGCGGCAGTTTACCAACTCGCCCCCAATACCAGCCTGCATGCCACCTATCAGAATGTCGGTGCGGACTTCATGGATGGTAAGGATGCCCCTTCAGCAAACGTGATGACCTTTCGACTCCACATGGTATTCTAATTAGTGGAAACATATTGTCGATAAAATATTGAGTTGAGTTCCGGAATACGGATTATAAAGAGACGTCGACATAAAAGACCAATTCACATGAATGTGTGACCGGGAAAGCCTGCTGAAAGCGGGCTTTCCTTGTTCTTTTTTTCAACATTTTTCCTTAGTCTGTATCTTTTAACATCCGATCAATAAAAGAGGAAAAAAGCATGGATAAACCGATGGGGAAGAAAGTAATAGACACTCTCTTTGTAATAACGATTGTGTCGGTGGTGGTATCCGCTATTTTGTTTGTCAGCGAACGGCAGAGCTGTGCCCAAACAATTACACGGATTGCAGTAAAACCATTTACCATCAATGCAAACGATGATTTAGAATACTTGCAGCGAGGTATCACGGATATGCTGATTTCAAGGTTGGGACGATCCGAGCAAGTGGAAGTTACTTCAGTCCTACAGCCGGGAACAACTGCCATTACCGCTGAAACATTAAAGGGCGGGAAGTTTGATTACGTGATCGAAGGCAGTCTGACCGTAATGAAGGCGAAGATCAGTACCGATGCCAGGGTGCGTAAGCTGGATGCAGAAGGTGGAAAAAATGTACTTTTCTTTGGTCAAACCGGCCAAATTCTGGATGACATCATTGAGCATATTGATATATTTGCTTCTAAGATCAATGCGCAATTGCTCAATAGAAACGAACATCCACTGCCTGTTATGGATTCCAATGTAAAAGCAGTTTTACCGCCAACGTTACCAACCTCTTCCATGGATGCCTCCAAGACCCAGAACACTGATAAACTTGTCCATCTACAGGAAGACCCTATTAAAACACGAGCCTATCAGTCAATGGATCAAAATTCGGAATCTTTGATACCACTGCAAATGAAAGGGCTGGAGACTTTGAAGGGACAACTCACTGGTTTGGCCACAGGTGACATGGATGGGGATGGAATTGAAGACATTGTCACCATTACCTCCAATCGATTGATTGTTCATCGTACAACGGAGCGTCGTTGGGTTCTCTTGGCGGAGTTCAAGGGTGTTGGCTCCTTTGTCGGGGTCGACACGGCGGATCTAAACGGCGATGGGCGGCATGAAATTTTCGTTACAAGCTTTGATAATAGTGTAGGTCGTGTCAGCTCTTTTGTTCTGGAGTGGGACGGAAAAACGCTGCAACGCATGTCAGACCAGTTACCCTGGTATTTTCGATCAGTGGATATTGATGGGCGTGGAAAGGTTCTTCTTGGGCAGCTTCAGGGTCAGGGAGAGTGTTTTCAGCCTGGAATATTCGAAATAACTTGGCAGGATCGAAAGTACAAGCCTGGAAACCGACTGTCAACACCCCCCAAGCAAATTGTTTTCGGTTTTGCCAGGGGAGGGGTTCGCTCTTCGGAAAAGATGGAGATTGTGGCTTACAATTCCCAAGGGTATGTGCAGATCCTCAATAGTGCAGGCGATGAGATAAAAGTGTCCGCCGATAAATACGGCGGTAGTGTAAATGCCATTACCATCATTCTTGAAGAGGAGTGGGACGAACAGAAGAATATCTTTTTACCGCACAGAATTTTATTCCATGATCTTGATGCCGACGGGATTCAAGAAATGCTGGTGATAAACAACACCACACAATTTGGAACCAATGTCCTTTCCAACCAGCGCTTTTTTTCAAAAGGCCGCTTGGAGTGGCTCAAATGGTATGGTGGAGGCCTTCGATCCATCACCAAAACCCTTGACTTGACCAGGTTTGTAGCCGATGTAGCCCTGATGGATATCAATGGTGACGGTGATCTGGAAATAGTAGCTGCAGTTGTCAACAACCCGCAGAGTATCATCAAGGAAGGCTCAAGCTCTATAATGGCATTTGATTGAAGGATCTAATTTGGGGTGTCTAAATGGGTGTGAAAGCGGGTTTTAGACACCCCAGATCTGATTTTTTCGGCTTTTGATTTTAACCCAGCTGTTGATAATTTTTTTGCATCCCTATATCCCGTTGGCCACCTCAAAGGCATCCCAGATGGCGTACATGATGTTGCTCACCCGTCTGGCATCTCCCAAAACCCAGGTATTGGGGACCTTAAAACGGATCTTTTCGTACAGGGTTTTATCAGAATGATATCCCACTGCCAGGATCACGCTGTCACACGGCATCCGGCTTTCTTCACCGTTGGTTGCCAGGGTCAGCATGCCGTTCTCAAAGGATGTCACACAGGCGTTGGTTTTAATGTCTATGCCGTTATAGGGAATCAGGGCTTCGAGCATATCGCTGTTGGCATGGCACAATGGGCCGTTCACGGACAGGATGGCATCCATTTGCTCAACTATCGTGACGGTTTTGCCCTGCCGGGCCATCCACAGGGCCGTTTCACAGCCGATCAGGCCGCCGCCCATAACCACGGTGCAGGGCCCTGGCTCTTTTTGTTTCAACAGAACCTGTTCGGCGGTGAACACCCGGGTATCATCTCCCAAAGAAATGGTATTCGGCTTAGACCCCGTGGCCATAATGACCGCATCAAAGGGGGTGGACAGAACAAACGGCTCATCCACCGGTGTATTCAAATGGACCGCCACACCCAGGGTTTCCAGCTGGTGGGTGTACCAGTTCATCAGGGCAATGTCATCGTGCTTGAAATCCGGTGCCCCGCCGGGAATCAGATGTCCCCCCAGGGTTTCGGATTTTTCATACAGAACCGGTTCATGGCCCCTTGTGGCCAAAACCCTTGCCGCCTCGCACCCGGCAACACCGCCACCCACGATCAGCACCCGCTTTTTCTTTAAAATGGGCTGGTAAGCCGCTATTCGTTCCCGGCAGGTCTGGGGATTCACAGCACAGTTCAGGGCCGCATAGGTCTGAACCCTTCCCATACATCCCTCCTGGCAGGATATGCATGGCCGAATGGCGTTAATGTCGTTGCACATGACCTTGTTCACATAATCTTTGTGCGACAAAATTACCGATGAATCCTGCGGCGCCAGTGACTAAATATTTCATTTTTGATTCTCTTTACACTATCGAGTTGCTGTGATTTTTTATTA
>CAKZLA010000338.1 GCA_937124525.1 uncultured Desulfobacterium sp. | reverse complement strand
ATCGTAGGCAACTAACAAGCGTAAATTCTTTTTGTCCATGCACATCCCTCCCCGCATTTGTTTGATTGAATGGAGACAATTTCTGAACATTACCTCATAACCTTGTATTTCTATACCGCATTACATGGTTTTCAAGCAAGTTTAATTTGGGTTTCAATTGCTTTAAAATCCCCTTTAGCTTCCAATGCGCAGGATCGGGTGTCTCTTGAGGGTTCTGTTGTGGAATTTTAAATAAAAAAACACCAGCAATAAGGCAGGTAAAACCTTGTTGCTGATGTTCATTAATTGTCAGTCAGGAGTTCTTCAATTTTACCACCACATACGTTTCATTACTCCACCGCCGGGATATTTTCTGCGAGCTCGGCATTGACAAGCCCAACTATCTTTGCCTTGTCACAGGCTACCGCCCCCTCTATCATCGCATTGTAATCGGACATTTTAAAATTCCCCCAATAAAATATTGTATTTTTCCCGGATGGCTTTATCAACTTCCGGTGAAATATAGCCAGTTACTCTATTTGCAACCAGTTTTTTTGCTATTTTTACGGCATTCTCCCTGGCATCCATGCTGCCATTTTGTTCCCATTTATTTCGGCTTTTTTTGTCGGAAACACCATTGCTCTGATAATATTCCGTTCTCATATGCTTCATGGTATGGGGAGCGGTCATATAATTTCCTCCAGGTCCCACCGCTTTTATGACATCCAGAGCAAGATGTTCTGAATCCACCTCAATTCCCTTTAAGACTTTGCAGCAGTTGCCGATGATTTCATCATCAATGACATATTGCTCCAGGGCAACGGTGAGCATGGATTCCAGCATACCAGCGCTGTGGTGGATATAGTTGGAACCGCCCATGGAGGCAAGCACCGCAGTGAACGCTTTTTCCCATCCGGCCTGGGCATCGGGCAGTTTTGAATCGGAAAGGCCAGATGAGTTATAGTTGGGCACTTTAATGTATTTTGCCATCTGGTGAATGGCGGCGTTCATCATGCCACACTCCACAGCCCCCCCTTGGTACCCCATGGTGGAAAGGTTGGCCAAACCCGGAATACCGCCATAGAGCAGTGGTGCCCCAGCGTTGGTCACCTGACAGATGGTGATACCGGCCAGTTGTTCGGCATGGATCAGGGCAAGGGTTCCTGCCATGGTCACAGGGGATGTGGAACCTGCCATGGGGGCACAGGAAAGGGCAACCGGAATTTTGGTTCGATTGGCTTCCTGCATGATCAATGTGGACTGGGTACACAGCTTCAAAGGGCTGATGGCAAAAGATGTGATCACAGAGATAAAGGGTTTTTCCATAAATTTTTTCTTGCCACCGGCGACCATGGAAGCAAGATCAATCACCTTGTGAAGGCCTTTTTCGTTGTTCACTCCAGACATGACATGTTTTTGGGTGGCTTTCATGCAGGTGTAATACATATTGATGTCATAGTCATCTTCCGGTATATCCGTGGGGATGCAGGGGCGGACAAGAAAATGAATATTGTTGAGTTGATCCACCACGCGAGACACATCGTAAAGATCGGCAAGGGTTGTTGCCCGGGCTTCTCCGGTGTCGATGTCAAGGATTTTAATGGCCGCCCCACCAGTACCCATATGAACCTTGTCTTCGGTCAAATCCAGGTCATACCTGCTGTCCCGTCCATGTAAGATCACCTGGAAAGGGGCCTTTGCCACTTCTTTTGTGATAAGATCTTTGGAAAATTTAATGCGACGGGTGGAAAAATCAACATCTGCGCCGTTTTCAGCCAACATTTTTGCTGTTTCATCAAGGCCATCCTCAAATCCCATTCCAATGGTTTCAAGAATTTGCAGTGATGCGTTGTGAATGGTCTCAACCTGTTCCGGGGAAAGGGGGCGATATTGCCCACCCTGAAAGCCTTTTGAATCCATGATCTCTCCTTAAAATTAATTCACAAACAAAAATACTATTTATTTAGGAATCGGTCTTAAATAATTTACCCTTTTCAGAACACGCAATTGTTGAAGGGGCGTGTGTCCCCAATTTTTAAATGGGTATGTTATTTCGAACTCATTCCTTAGTGGCACCCAAATTCAGTGCTTGATCCTTATTTGTCCTGTCATGTTGGCAGGGTATTTATTTATAATATGGTCGTCAAGTGGCTTACCAATGTCTCACGAAGGGGTCAGGCTTGTGTTATCCACCTCATTTATGCAACCCGGAGCCCCCCAACGATAATGCCAAGAGTTCAAGAATGACCTCACTCAGAGAAGGCACTAAAAATCCAACATAAGCCTCTTTAAAATACCATGGCTATCAATGACACTATTTCATTCATTTGTCAAGAACAATGAAGCAAAAACTATCATACACATGGCAAATTGCTGATATTTGTTTGTCTAAATGTATTTTGTAAATATCTTTTTTACTGTATTATTTGGCAAACATGCGGTTAGCACCCCCCATACTCGGCTATTTTGGCCTGCTCACATAGCATTAGTATGACGCATTCTCAAATGAACGAATATGGGGAGCTGGCCAAACATTTACGACACATAGGCTAAAGGCAAGTCATGGAGCTGAAATATTGGCCATAAATCAATTTGACACACAATATTTCATATTGATTGATATCTATTTTATTTTGAATCAAAACCACACAGAGTATGCTTGACAAAACTATCAAATCATTATATTCAAATCCAAATACTATCACAAACTTGATAATATTATATGCCGAGCACATGAATTGATGCTAACTATTGAACTTTATCTATTAATAAACAGAATCTTACAAGATTAAATCAATATTTTTTCAATTGACATGCACTATAGATGGTCTATTATTCCAGGTGAGACTTCATACAGACTGTAATAAAAAACGACTATAGCATTTTTTATTTAATTATCACAGTATATTAAAATGTTTCTATAAGGAAAGCATATGTGCGGAGTTGTAACATATTTTGGCAACTCTCCTGACCCTATTGCACGAATTGTGACGGGGATGTCAGCCATTATCTACAGAGCACCTGACAGTACCGGGATTGGGACATTCGGCAGCTTATCAGAAAGCATGACCATGCGAAAAACCCTTGGCTCAGTATCTGGAATGATACCGGTGCTGCTCAAATCCCCCTGTTTCACAAATCCTGACAAGGCGGTGTTCTCCCTTTTCTCCGGAGCAGTAATGACAACCCTGGAGATGCAAAAACGTTTAATTGATTATGAATATCTTTCCACCGAGATATATACATCCCTTGTGAACGGTGAGCTTCTCTATCCCACCATGCATGAAATGGTAACCAAAAATTGCGATGTGAGAGTCAACATCAGCCCCGGTTATCCCGGGCGTCCCCACCCTCTTCCCGAATATAAACTGCGAAATAAAAAGGAGTTCAGAGAGCTCATCAGGACCTTTGCTCTGGACTACAATTTTTCCTCCGTCGCCATAAAGGCTCTGTTGCGGGAACAATTGGAACAGAACATGATAATTCTGGAACAGATACATGGAGAGAGTTGGAAAGTTTCCGGATGCGATATCTTTAATGCCTTTGATTATCTGTTTCAAAAGCTGTATGAAGAACTCAGGCCCCAGAAAAGGATTCGTCAAAGTTTTAAACGAGCTTACATCAACCATAATGCCAGAAAATATCTCTGGAAAATTCTTTCTCTCTGTTCCATTAAAATCCCCGTTGATTTTGATGCTGACGGAATTCAGTTTCTCTTCAGATTGATTGATACGGCACTGGTCTGTCGTATTTCAAACTTTCCCCTTATTGCAGAGGTCCTCCAGGAAATGCTTGATCAAACGTCTCTGGCCTCGGGGATAACAACTCGGTATGATTGGAAAACCATGTACTCTGCAGAAAAAGCCCTGAATGTATATGGCCGGGCAGCAGGTACGGCTTTTGAATGGCTCCAACGTAATGAGTGGTTACCTGCTCTGTCCGCAAGCATTGATGGGAACATTTCACACAATGTTTCAATTTCCTTCGGTAATACGGAACCGGAAACCCTTGGATTCTTTTCCCCACCCGTCATAGCCCATGGCAGGTGGGCATTGCAGTCCTCTGTGACCGTGAGAAACGCTCATCCATTCATGGACGAAACCGGGACTCGATTGACGGCCTTAAACGGGCAGTTCGCCGGTGATGTTGAAGATCAGATGAAGAAATTTTTGAGTGAAGTGGCAGGATTTTCATTTAAAACGGAAAATTCCGCAGAATACCTTTCGCTTTTCTGGGCATACTATTTTGAGACATTAAAAAGTGAAAAAAAGAAGTTCCAGGAAATTCAGACTCAGGTTGCGCTGGAATTAGAGTATCTCGGGGCAGGCAACAACACGATTAATTATCGTCTTTTCAAACAGCTCCAGGGAAAAACAGAACAGGAAATAGATGAGTTGGCCTTTATTCAGGCTGTCCGACAATTTACCAAAAAGGGCGGTCAGATTGCTGCTACCGGTATCAGCATGAACTCTCCTCGTACCTTGTATGCAGCATCCTGCAACCGTCCTTTGTTCATTATCAGACGAGTGAATACGGATGATTATATGATCGTATCCGATGTTAATGCGGCAATGGGCCTGTTTTCCCAACTCCAAATTACGCAAGTTACCCGAAGATATGAGGTACTGGTTGTAGAGCGGGATAAAGAGGTGTCCAAACATGAGGCAAGACCTATATCGAAAAAAGAGCTGGAGGGGACC
>CAKZLA010000337.1 GCA_937124525.1 uncultured Desulfobacterium sp. | reverse complement strand
GATTCCGGCAGACAGATTCGAACGCTGGGGCTTTCCGTGTGGCTTCGATTGTGTGAGGCCCAGGGCCGGGAGCTTTCTTTTCCAGATGACTGCTACCAGGGGGAATACATCCGGGAGATTGCAGCCGAAATAATCACCCTCATGGGGAAAGACATCACTGAAAAGGAAGAAACAGAAGGGATTCAAATCTGCGCCCGATACGCTGCTGATAAGATTTTAGCGGGTATAAAGGAAGATCTGTCCGCCTTTGGTGTTTGTTACGATCAATGGTTCAGCGAGCAGAGCCTCTATGATTCAGGTCGGGTACAAAAGGCCATAGAAACCTTCCGGGAAAAGAAAGTTATCTATGAAAAGGATGGTGCCCAGTGGTTTAACACCGAAGCTTTCGGGGATGAAAAAGATCGGGTGGTGGTGAGACAGAACGGGATCACCACCTATTTTGCCTCGGACATCGCCTATCACATGGAAAAATTTGAAAGGGGCTTTGATCGGGTCATTGATGTATGGGGGGCAGATCACCATGGATACATTAACCGTATAAACGCCTCCATTGACGCATCGGGGCTTTCCAGTGATCGCTTTGATGTGATCCTTGTTCAGCTGGTGTCTCTTTTAAGGGGTGGAGTCCCGGTGGCCATGTCCACCCGGGCCGGTGAGTTTGTTACCTTAAAGGATATTGTGGATGAGGTGGGCAGAGATGCGGCTCGTTTTCTTTTCTTGAGTCGCAGTTATGATTCCGGTCTTGATTTTGATCTGGAGCTTGCCAAACAGCAGACCAGTGAAAACCCGGTGTATTATGTGCAATATGTCCATGCCCGCATTGCAGGCATCATGCTCAAGGCTTTGGATCTGGGGGTTCTTGACACCCAGGATGTGGCGTGGCAGGACATTGATCTATCCTGCCTGACCCAGGGGGAAGAGATTAAATTGATTAAAACCCTGGCCGCATTTCCCGGGGCCGTTGAAAAAAGTGCTGCCACCCTGCATCCCCATGTGATTTTTACCTATCTTATGACCCTGGCATCCACATTTCATGGGTATTATAACCGGCATAAGGTCATCACCGATGATAAAAACATTACCCTTGCCAGGCTCTGTCTGGTGGGGGCTGTTAAAAAGGTTATCCGTAATGCCTTGACCCTTTTGGGTGTGTCTGCACCGGAAAGGATGTAAGGGCCGTGTTTGTCCGGGGCGCCATGGTGGCGTTGGGGCTCTTTTGCCTGTGCGGCACCATGTTTTTCATTGGGGTGATGGTGGGGCGGGGAACGGCCCCTGTTCATTTTGACACCCGATCATTCCAGGAAAAACTGGCGGACCTGGTAGACAATGAAGATAAAAAAAATCCTCCGGAGAAAATGGCGCTTGACTTTTATAAAGAGTTGAAAAAAAAAGTGCCCACGGATTTTTCTTTGTCAGACGATGTATTGGAAGCGGCGGAGGTTGTTCCTTCCCATGGGGGGGGCTTGCTGATCGTGGAAGATGAGCCAGTTGATGTTGAAGGCCCCATTCCCATTAAAAAGGGATTGAAAAGAATTACCCGCAGGGCCATCCCCCAAAATGTCATTCCCGATTTGGAGGGGACGATGCAGGGGCGTGGGCCTGAAGTTCAGGGAGTCCGGGATAACCCCCCGGAGATGATACCCACAACTTCCCAGCCCAGGGGAGGATATACCATCCAGATATCTTCCTTTCGGCAGTTGGCAGATGCCATTGAACGAATGGAGACCCTCAAGGTTAAGGGCTTCATGCCCCATCGTGCCCTGGCCTTGGTAAATGGAAAAATGTGGCACCGGGTACGGGTGGGAAAGTTTTTTGACACTTTTTCTGCGGAAAAGACTTTAAAAGAGCTGGAAGTCCGGGGCATTTATGGCATAATTGTAGAAAATAAATGATCAAGGCTGATGCCTCCCCAAATAGATGTCAGTAAAAAAACTTGATTGTCGAGTAAAAAAGGATTGAGGATGAAAATTACAAAAAAAGATATCGAGTACATTGCCCATCTCTCACGCCTGGAGGTGGATGACTCCCTTGTGGATAAATTTGCAGACCAGGTCAGTCGGATATTGCAGTACATTGATAAACTCAAGGATGCGGATGTTTCCGGGGCCGAACTCATGTCCGGGGCAGCCTTGGATACCAATGTCTTCCGGGAGGATATTGCCCATATCCCACCAGGACCCAGTGTTACCCTGGCCAATGCCCCGGAAAGAGATGATGATTTTTACACAGTCCCCAAGGCCGTGGGGTAAGGAGAAAAACAATGCAATTCCATGAACTGACCCTGTTTGATGCCAGAAAGCTGCTGGATGCAAAGGAAATCTCCTCTGTTGATCTTGTTACGGCATTGTTAAAACGTATTAATGACTGCGATGGGGATATCAAGGCATATATCACAGTGGACGAAAAGGGGGCTCTTGCTGCAGCTCAAAATGCCGATGATCGCATGGCCAATGGTGAGTCCACCGCGCTTTTGGGAATCCCCCTGGCCTTGAAAGATCTTTTGTGTACCAAGGGGCTTGTCACCACCTGTGCCTCCAGAATACTTGAAAACTTTGTGCCCCAATATGATGCCACAGTGGTGGAAAAATTAAAGGAGACCGGGGCTGTTATTCTGGGAAAGACCAATTTGGATGAATTTGCCATGGGCTCATCCACGGAAAATTCCGGGTTTCACATCACCCGTAATCCCTGGAATCTTGATCATGTGCCCGGCGGTTCCAGTGGGGGGTCTGCCGCAGCTGTGGCAGCCCAGCTGTGTACAGCATCCTTGGGCACCGATACAGGTGGGTCCATCCGCCAGCCAGCCTCCCATTGCGGTGTGGTGGGAATTAAGCCCACCTATGGCAGGGTATCCCGGTTTGGCCTTGTCTCCTATGCCTCTTCCCTGGATCAGATTGGCCCCATTACTCGGGATGTCCGGGACACGGCCATCATGCTCAATGCACTATGTGGACATGATCCCCGGGACACCACCTCTGCCAATGTCGCGGTGCCGGATTTTACCACGGCCCTGGACCAATATGAAACCCAGGGGCTCAAGGGGATGACCGCCGGTATTCCCAAGGAATTTCTTTCTGTCAAGACCGCAAACAATACAGGGCAGAAAGACCAGGTCTTTAGCGATGAATGGAACAATACGAGCTCCTTTTCCCAATTATCTTTAAAAGTGGCCAAAATACTTTGGCATTGCTGCTGCCAATCGGTATCGCCAAAGATGACTACAAAATCATCGCCACCGATGTGACCAATAAAATTGCTTTCCGGATT
>CAKZLA010000336.1 GCA_937124525.1 uncultured Desulfobacterium sp. | reverse complement strand
TGGGCGTTGTGGGGGGGGATTCCCCCCCCACGCCCCCCCCTTTTTTTTTATTATATTTTAATATACAAGGATGCCAAAACCTTGAATCTTCCAGACTCCACCGAATTAAGTGGTATCCCGAGCCGGAGAGAAAACCCTCTCTTTGTTACTCGAAACACAGTACTCCGATTATAATCTTTTTCAAGTAAAAAAATACAATTGTTTATTAATGATATTGCGGGAAGATGGAAATGATGCGAGATGTCATACAATAGCAGAGGGGAAGAAAGACGGTGCTTTAATCCCATCCCTTCCCTCCCAAAAATTGGATGAAGTCAGAGCCAAACCAGAGCTCATGATCTATCGAAACCCTTCCAAAAAGTCCGGTTTTAGAAAAATCGGATCGGGGTACTCATAAAAGCCTTTGCCGGTCTTCACTCCCAGATCTCCTTTGTTCACAAATGACTTTAAATAGGCGGCATTGCCCCTGCGTTTTGGATCGTCTATTTTCCCGGCCCAGTAATTCGTAATTTTATAAACAGTTTCAAGGCCCACGGAATCCATGATACCAAAGGGTCCTACATGGGTTTTCATGATGCCCATCCAGGCACGATCAATATCTTCAGGTGATGCCACTTCCTTTGAGGCCAACCCCAGTGCCGATCCAAGCAATTCAGTGAGCATCGTATTGAATACGTAACCATGCTGTTCTTTTTTTAATTCAATGGGATATTGGTCAATGTCTTTACAGAATGCCAATATTGTGGCCAGGGTTTTTGTTGAGGTTCCTGGGTGGGGCATTACATCAACCACATTGGTAACGGTGCAGTCGTGGAAATGCAATGCTGCAAACCGATCCGGACGTCCAGTATCGGCGGCGATCATGGACGGTACCAGAGTAGAAGAGTTGGTGGTAAAGATAGTATGCCCGGGACAAATTTTATGGAACTGAGCAAATACCTGTTTTTTAATGGCCGGATCTTCTGGTACGGATTCATTGATAAGATCCGCCTCCTTACCTGCCGTTTTCGGATCACTGGTGAATTTGATCCTTAAAATCCCGGCGTCTGCCTCTTTTTGCTCTATCCGAGCGTGTTTCACAAGGAGTTGAGCAATTTTTTGTACCCGATTCTCTGCCCCTTCCAATGCAGAATCAAATGTATCATAGATGATTACATTAAATCCCGAAACCGCACATTGTAATCCGATCTGCAGCCCCATGGTCCCGGCTCCCAGGATTAATACCTTTTCTATTTTGTCTTTACTCATAAATTCCCCGTTTAAGCTCTTATATTAGTGGTAAAAGAATTATATGACCATACCACCGTCACAAATAAGACTGGCACCGGTTGTAAAAGAAGCAGCATCAGATACCAGATAAAGTACAGCACCTGCCATTTCATCAGGTTTTGCATACCGGCCAAGGGCAATCTGCGACACGGCCAGATTGCAAATCTCATCAGAAGATATAAGGGCATTGGCAAATTTAGTATCCGTAAGCCCGGGCAGCAAAGTATTGACCCTGATTCCTTTTGGACCCAATTCCCTGGCCAGGGTCTGGGTCATATTCACCAGGGCAGCCTTAGTGGCAGAATAAACGCCCTGGAACACCCCTGGTTTCACCGCATTCACGGATGACACATTCACAATGGCTCCTTTATCTTTCATCAGGGGAACGGCGTATTTAATCATGAAAAAAGGGCCTTTCAGATTCACAGCCAGGGTTTTGTCCCATGCCCCTTCATCCGCCGTAATCATATCGCCGAAATGGGGGTTGGTGGCGGCATTATTCACCAGGACATCCAAAGAACCATATGTATCAACTATCTTTTCATACATGGTTTTGATCTGATCAGGGTAGCCGGTATTACAGGCCATGGCTTCGGCCTTTCCTCCTTTTTTCCTTATCTCTTCAGCAGCGGCTTCCAAGTTTTCGATCCATTCGGCAACGGTCGCCACGCGATTTTGCGGTTCGCGTTTGAGCGCGCTCATTATCACTTCGACAACATCGCTAGGAATGTCCTCGCGAAGCTCGGATAGTGAAGGCGGATCCTGCACAACCTTTTGCATCACCAGCTCGAGCATATCGCCCGTAAAAGGGGTGCGACCGCCAAGCATCAAATATGCGATCGTGCCGAGTGCGTAGAGATCCGCACGGACGTCCACACCAAGCTCCGGTTGCATTTGCTCCGGCGACATATATTCCGGTGTCCCGATAATTCCGCGGGAAGAGGGAGTCGCACTTGAGCTAATGTCGGTAACAGTTTGGCTAACGATCTTCGCTAAGCCAAAATCGCCAACCTTTACGAAACCATCTTTATTATTTTTCTTTTGCATAATAAAGATATTTGCCGGTTTTAGATCACGGTGAAGAATGCTCTGTTCGTGCGCGGCGTCAACTCCATCCGCGATTTGTCGAAGGATTTTTACGGCTCGTTTTATCGGAAGTGTTCCCTCCCTTCGCAATAGTCGATGAAGCGTTTCGCCTTCTACGTATTCCATTACAAGATAGAAAACGCCATCTTCACTTTCGCCAAAATCTGTTACATCAACGATATGTGGATGACGAATCGATGCCGCTGACATAGCCTCCCTCTCAAACCGCGCAATCGCCTCGCCTTCAGCCATATCCTCGCTATTTAAGATATCTTCACGAACGGTTTTTACCGCCACTTCACGAGTTCCTAAATTTTGATCCTTCGCCAAATAGACCTGTCCCATTGCGCCGCGTCCGAGTCGGCGCGTCAGAAAGTATCTATTCGCAAGAAGCTGTCCTCCCGGCAAAGCGTGACGAGTTTTTAGCTGGTCTTGAGGACACAGATCGACATCATCGCTATAACAAATTCCGCATTTTGCGCATTCCTTCATCTATTTTTATTTTCTATTGATAGGGTTTCTATTCCAACTTAAGAACGTTAAAACTCCAATTCTTTTGCAAAATTAATTCACAACTAACAGATCTAGAAACTCAAACTAATGACGTAAATAAAACTCAGACAGATTCCCCCGTAAATCCCCGCGACAATATCAT
>CAKZLA010000335.1 GCA_937124525.1 uncultured Desulfobacterium sp. | reverse complement strand
AGATGTACACAAATATTTGCATTTTATCAACAAAACAAATCAGCGACAATCAAAGAGACTGCTGCAACTGGAGCATCCCAAAGCGCTGTTCATAGACATCAACAGGCAATCAAGAATCGGAATCAATATCCAGAATCCCTTTCATGGGAAACACAAGCCAGTCAAATCTGGTTCACAACTCTGGTATGTGCAACTCTTTATGTCTTTGGAATCCGTTGTGGGGTGGGTATGGAAGCGATAATAGCTATAAGAATTTCTAAAGCCTTCGGCGGTAGTTCTAAAAGCTGGTTGATTCAGCAGAGCCAGTATAATTTATGACAAGCACTACAGCATGAAAGTAAAATTAAGGCCAAGGCATTTGCATGGAAAATTTTTATCAAAAAAGAGTGATGAGAGGCAATTCAAGGAAGTTAAATGATTTCTAAACCTGTATTTAATATTTCACTAACAAAAGGGTTTGAAGCCTGGAAATCCGCCTCTCTGAATGGGTGTGGTTCAATTCTGGTATCAAATTGCCTTCTAAGTTTCATTAATTGAACCTGCATGTCAAAAGAATTATCAAAATTTTTAAAAATGATTGCTAAATCAATATCACTCTCTTCTCTTATGGTACCTTTAACATAGGAACCAAAAATATAAGCCTTTTGGATATTCGGGTCTCTTTTTTTTATAAAATCAATATATTTCCGCGCTATTTGAGAAGCTTTCTCTTTATCCATTCTCTAAACCCCTTAATATTAAGAATCCATTTTTTGGTAAAAGCAGTAACACTGTCCAAAAATTCGCCGCTGTAGGCCGCTCCCAGTGGAAAAGCCTTGTTCTGCAAATTACGGGGTCCAGTTTAAAGAAGGTTTACGGTTTGACTGAACACAATCACGCAAATAAAGATTAATTAAATTCTGATAGGGAACGCCTGTTTCATCAGCTAATTCTTTAAAATACTCAATAATATCAACGCCCATTCGGATTGTAACCTGTCTTTTCAAATGTTTAGCATAAGGATTTTTACGCCCCTTCATTTTTTCAAAATCATATTCTTTTCTCATTATATCCCCCTACAATACACTTTTTGCTCTTTCTTGGTTGTTTTCCTTGCTGAAATAATCCGAATTGTCGATTCATTATCTCGATAGCAATGGCATACGACCAGAATTTTAAGCATCTGGCTGAAACCTAAAAGCAAGTATCTTTCTTCATCAAAGGAATGATCCGGATCATCAAATTCAATGGCGTTATCGTCAAAAAAAACTGTTTGGGCCTCTTCAAAAGAAATTCCATGCTTTTTCAGGTTGGTTTTATTTTTTATATCATCCCATTCGAAAATCAATTTATTCATATTTACACTGTAAATATATTATAATTACATGTCAAGGGGGATTATTGGCGCTGGTTCAGTTGAGTAGGTAGAAAAAAACATTGAGCAACGATTTGCAAAACGGCATCCCGTAGTCTGCCGTTCTTGAAGGCTGACGCATCTTCTGGGTAGAGTTTTGAAATTTCTTTGGGGCAAGCTGCGCAACAACCCGAGTGTGTGAGAATGAGATTGCATGCTGGCTAAAATTTTACTCGTGGGCCCCCATTCGACAAATTCTCCAGCATACATTATCCCCAGTCTTCCGAGCAAGGCTCCTGCTACCTCGAAATCATGGGTAATCATCAGCAAAGATATGTTACGTTAAATTTTATTTATTTCGGTGTACTGTAGTATATGACCATCTTTATGCAAAAATTTTCCTAAATGGAGACGCTACAGAGCGGCTCGGGCCTTGGGCCAGCCCATGCCTGTCTCAAGCTCCGTCACCCGCACCAGAAGCTTGCATGCCCCAATTTAGAACCGGACGACAACCTGAATACCGAATTCCCCGGGGGAGCTACAGACCACATAAGTGCCGCCGTAATATCCGGTGGAATTATACTCTTCATCGAAGATATTTTTGCCATAGAGATAAATGTCGAAATTTTGCATTTCGTAACCGATCTTGGTGTTGACAATCTGGTAGGCATCCCGGGAATACTGGTTAGCCTTGTCAAAAAACATCTCCCCGTATCCGATCAGGTCTGCCCTGCAATAAAAACCGCCGGTATGGCGATACTGCACGCCGAAATTAAAGGTATAATCTGGTGCAAAGGGATTTTTATTACCCTCGTAATTTCCGTTGGCATCGCTGAAATCGTCAAATTCGATATCGGTGTAGCCAAAACCGCCCATCAGGGTTAAACCCTCGCTGATCCGGGCGGTAAGTTCCAGTTCCACACCCTGGGAGGTGGCCTCGGCCGCATTGGTAATATAGTAGGTCAAGGGATCGACATTGTCTTCCACCTGCATGTCGCTGATCTCCATATGAAAAAGAGCGGCATTCAGCATGAGGCGTTTCTCCATCAAAAGGCATTTTATCCCGATTTCATAAGACCACAATGACTCTTCATCGTAGCTGGAATACTGTGGATCGGTAGCCATGCTGTTAAATCCGCCGGAGCGATACCCTTGGGAAACATCCGTATAGACCATTACATCAGGGGTAAAATGATATTCTACGGCAATTTTGGGAGACAGATTTTCCCATGAATTCTCATCATCCTGACTAAGCGCCCCATAGAACCCATCAATTTTGAACTCCTGGTGCTCATAACGCAGGCCCCCGATGATTTTGAACTTATCAGTCAGAAAATAGCCAATCTGGCCAAAAATGGCGTAAGCATCGCCGGTTAAATCGGAATTATATGAATAGTTATACGCCGGGTATATCGAGGCGACATTCCCGGACAGACAGTTATCATCCCTATCGTAATAGAAACCGATCAGCCAATCGAATTTTTTCGAATTGTGGCCTATACGCAGTTCTTCGGAAATTTTTTCTTCCTCGGTTCCATCCTGACTGGAGTGCATGATAATGGATGGGCTGTAATCAAGATCGCTTTGACCATCAAAGGTACTTTTTTTGCGGGAGGTGATGGATGTCAATGACATCGTATCGGTCAGGTCATAGGTAATTTTCAATGATTGGAGCTGGCTCTTGCTCTCCTGCCATCCTTCCAGATCCGATGATATCTCCCGGGGGGAGGGCACAGCAGAAAAGCCGTACATGAGGGCGCCGTATTCGTCCAAGTTCATCTGGTTGTTGCCCTCCTGATCGTAGAAAAGAGAGGAAAACAACAACGAAATATCGAGGTTGTTTACAGGTGTCCAACGCAGTTTGGCCCGGCCAAAATAATTGTCCTGTTCGAATTCGGCCTCGTCGGTATATGTATTGTACATAAACCCGTCTTTATGCACGTAATCGCCCACCAGCCCAAAGAATAGTTTATTCCGCACAATGGGTCCGCTAACGGTAAAAGCGGCCCCGCCGGTCAACTTGTCGCCTGAATCGGAGGAAAGCCATTGGCCGCCTTCAGCGGTTATCTGGCCCCTGAAATCGTTTCCCGGCGCCCGGGTGATGATGTTGATGGCGCCGGCCTCCGTGTTTTTACCGTAAAGCGTCCCCTGGGGACCTCGCAGCACCTCAATACGCTCAATGTCGAGCAGACCTTCCTCGAATCCGAAATTTCCCAGGGTGGGCACTCCGTCGACATACATCCCGGTGGATGTTGCGTAGCGTATCATGGAAGGCACTGAAATGCCCCGGGTGGTCACCTTGTTGGCCGTTGTCATGCCGTCGTTAAAAGTCATCATATTGGGGACAAAATCAATGATCTCCGCCACGGATTCAATTTTTTTATCTTCAATATCCATGGCATCCAAAACAATAATACTCGAAGATACATCCTGGACGTTCTCTTCCTGTTTTTGGGCAGTGACAGTAATCGTGCCCAAGTCGTAACTCTCCCGAACTGAATTCTCTTGTGCCCCAACAGGTCCCGGTATAAACAGCAAGACCGAAATGATTAAAAACAACACAGCCAGCCATTCAGCAGTTCCAGAATACAATCTTCCTTTCCTCATGACATTACTCCTCTCTCATGCAAGCTTATATTTTCAATGGTCTATAAAAAGTTTGATGGATCGAACTTCTGGCATGCTTCATTCCCACTCTACACTTTTCAGACCAATATCTCCATTTGGGGGATAAATTTTCAAAAAGGTGTAAACTACTTTTGGGCTCAGATGATGGATGCCGAACTTCTCATTATATAACAGTTATGATTGAAAACGGCTAACCGTCGGTGAACTTTTTTTGATAGAATCTGAATTTTTTCTAATGGTGTAATTTGCAATTGGTTTTGGATCAAATGAGACACTTGTTTTCGAAATCCACCAAGGTGGTGGCCTCGTCGAGCAGGATGATGGGGGCGTCTTTTCAGTTCTTCGGCAAGATTATAGCGCCGATCACATGAACTGATACTCAATGAAAAACATTTTTTCCAATTAAACAAAGCAGTTCAATAAAAATAATGTTAATTATCAGTATTAAGTCATGTGGCTGGCACTATAAGTCAGAGATCATGAGAATATTATAGAAGCGGGCCGGTCGGTTCAGCCGCCATGGAAGGGGGGAGTCAGACCGGCTCTGAGGACTTTACGAAGATAGGTGCCCGGTGCGGTACCATGATAATCCTTGAACGATTTGGAGAAATGACTGAGGTTTGAGTAACCCACGGCATAGGCGGCTTCGGTCACATTCATGTGACCTTCCGAAAGAAGTGATCTGGCTTTTTTTAGGCGGGTCTGGCGAAGATAGTCGAAAATGGTGGTGCCATATACTTCACGAAAGCCGTAATTCAGTTTGGGATGAGGCAAACCAACGGTTTTAGCCAAATCAAGGAGTTTGGGGGGATTTTGCAAATCGCGCCGCACCAGTTCCCAGGCGTATTGTACCCGCTCGATATCCTGGTGGCGCAGGCTGAAAGTTTTTTTCCTATCTGCCTCGGGGGGAATCAACCGGGCCAGAGCGTGGGTGATCAGCTCCAACCCCTTGCCCTCAAGATAAAGGCGTTTCAAAAAGCCTTGGTAGGGGCAGTCGACAATCTGGCAAAGGGTCATGGCAATGGAATGATCCGTGGGAGATATCCGGTAGAACTGTTTTTCATCCGCTCCCGCCGCAATCTCATACAGATCCACCGGCATCGGGTCCGGGTCCGTTCCGGCAACGGCTTCCAAAAGATGGGGGTCCAGGTAAAGAACGATCCATTGGAGAGATCCCCTTGCGGAAATACTGTGATCCCCCTGCACCTGGGGCAGATAGGCTACGATGCTGTTGCCCGGCTGGTTGGTGCATAAAACTTTGCGTCCCCCTTCCAGGTCTACGGCGGTATCCATCCTGCCGGAAATACCAAAACTAAACATCAGCAGTGGGAAGTTCATGTTTTCAAAATGGATGGAAATTTTTTCCATCAGCCGGCAATCTCCAATCCCCATCATAAAACCCGGCCGAAATGTGATCATATACATAGAACCGCTGCCGCTTTCCAACGGCCACTCCCAGCGGGTTTCGAATCCTGTTTTCTCATATAGAAAATCGCAGACATTTCGAGCGTATCCATAAAACTTTTTTGCATCGAATCGTTTTGTATTTTTCATCAAAGATTAATTCCCCCTAAAAAAGTTAGAGTACTCTTTCATGTAGAAAATATACAGCCAAGCTTTTTGGCACTTGTATCTCGCCCATTCATGGTATCTTATATTTTTTTCATTTGGGTTGGAGTCAAGAATGATTACATAATTTATAGGAAAGGAGCATCACTCATTTAAAAAATAATACATGAAACGCAGATGATGTGTATGAGCGGGGGGTGGGATTGCCCGGTAATATAAGGAGAAGTCGAAAAGGAGCGCTACAAAGGCAAAAGGATTTAAAGTTTTCTTTCATCTCTATTGTCCTATTCTCATATGTACCATTGAACATACACCAAGCATATCAGGTATGGTTAAAACCAATTTTGTCAGCAACGGGATACCTTTCTTCATTCCCTTAGACATAGATATTGCATTAATAACCTTGATTCTCTTGTCCCATTTTTCAAGGGTTTTTATGGGTTTCAGTGCCCATCCTCCATCCATAGACATACCCATGCCACCTTTTTTTAGTACCTGTTTTTTCGCAATTTTCATTCCCATAGGCGACAGTACATCAAAGAAAAAATCACACGTCCCGAAATAGTCAGCCACTTGAATGAAAAATTTTTTGATCTGTTCTTCTTCAAAATAATAAAACACACCCCCGGATAGAAACAGCAGGCCATCCCGAACTGTTATTTCTTCAAACCATTCAGTATCTAAAAATGAGGAAGCAATGGTCTGGTGCCTGTCGCTGTCTTCATAAAAGTTCTTTCGAAGTGCAATCACATCCGGAAGGTCAAGCTCGTAAAACATGATTTTACCGTTGTCGATACGGCTAAAGGTGGTGTCCAGGCCGCAGCCGATATTGACAATTGTCGCATCAGGATGTCTTTTTATAAACTCAAGGACCATTTTATCCGTATGCAGGCTGCGTGCCACCCAACCATGCTGTGACATGGATTGAGTTTTCTCGATATCCAAAAAGTCGTAATCAATTTTTCCAATGATCTGCACAGCCTTTTTGTCAATTAAGCGCGGATTATCTTTTTGTGTCTCAAAAGCCCTGCCCCATAATGGCAGCAACAGCGTCTCCTGGACATTGCCTTTTTCAATACTGATTTTTTGTGCCATATCTTTTTCTCCTTGAATACAGGGGTTGCTCCACCTGCCACTGGCTCATTTTCCCAATTTTATCGCGATATCCAACTCCATGGGCACCATGGACGTTTCCACTGTTTTACGCTCAACAGTTGAAAAACCGGCCTGGTGCATTGCCTTGGCAATTTCACCCTTGTTAAAGGGCAAAAAATTTCCCATGAGCATATGTACCACGCTCCCCAAAATCAGGGAGGATGGCTGGGTGGCTTCATGGGTCATTCCTTCGGCCAGACTTATAAAAACGCCCCCGGGAGCCAGAGCCTTATGTATTTTTTGAAAGAAATCGACAAGATTTTCCCGGGCAAAATTGAGCGTGGAACTGGCCCAGATCAGGTCATATCCCTCCCCCAGAGAATCTTTCATATAGTCACCACCCATAACAGTAATTCGATCCTGCATCTGGTATTCCTCAATAAATTCCCCGGAGATTTTTACCACTGCTGGCTGATCAAAGATGACTCCGTGCATACTTGGATGTTCGTCCACCATGGCAATGCAAAACAGACCTGGGCCGCCCCCCAGATCCAGCATTTTTTTAAACCCGGCAAACCCATCCAGCCCCGACACAATTAAGGCCATCTTTTGGGCAACACCGCTACGCTGGAAATTGGCCATGGCACGGGCATAGCCTGCCCATATCTCTTCTGCTCCCATGTCAAAATTCATTGCTTGCGGACCTTCTTTAACCAACTGGAGAAATCCCTTTTCATCTGTTTTTGCCATCTGATCCATCATCACAAACAGCTGCCCCACGTAGGCAGGACTTTCAGAGTAAAGCGACAACTGCGTTTCCGGGCTATTTCGGTAAAGCCCGTTTTCTTTTTCAAGCAGCCCCATGGCGGTCAGGCCGTCGAGAAGAAAGCCTGTATTTTCTTTATGGGTTTTCAGTTCTTCGGCAATTTCCCCACAGGCTTTTGGAGATGAGAGATAATCAAAAACTTTAAGTTCAATTGCACTCAAAAATATTTGGGTCTTGGTCCGGCCGTTCATTATTTCGTAAACCGGACCCAGCTGGATATCCATATCAGGTAATTTTTTCATTTCAGCTTCCTTTTATATTTTTTGGGGCATATTCCCTGTTTTTCTAAAAAGACGATCCTAAAAACGGACAGACGCAACCACGCCAAGTGTACGCGGTGCACCAACAGTATAGTATCTATAAGTTATGGTGCTGAAATACTCCTTGTCCAAAAGATTGTTGGCATAAAAATAGGCATCCTTCATTTCTACTTTACATTTTCCTGCGGTGAATGCCATTTTTGGGTGGTTATCCTTAAAAAAGTGTAAAGTATTTTTGGAGGCAGATGAAGGATACCGATTTTTCCTATGCAAAACATTCCATTTCTGAAATGGAATGTTTTTATGTACTACAGCTCACATTTGTCTTTGCCGGACGTCCCCTTTTTTTATAACTGCCACGGGTAGACCGCATGGGGGACCTGGGCCTGCCCGCAACGAAGCATGAAAGAATATTAGGCGTGCCTACTCTTTCATATAAATTTTCAGGGTTTAACAGTGAGGCTGACGGTGGCACCGTAGTAAATAGTCTGGCATTTCTCGACAAGATGCTTGAGCTCATTGTCAGGTTTGACCTCTTTTCTCACCATGACGCTCACAACCCACTCTCCTGAGGTGGGCACACGGATCTGGGCCTTGCCGTCCATGATATAGGATGACAGGGAAAACTTATCAGGCCCCCCATAGGTATTGCTGGTGGCAAACAGATAGTTCATACCATCCATATCGCAATTGAGCTTTTTGCCGTTGAGCATGGCCTCGAAGGTGATGAGATCACCGGCATGGACATCGCTCAGGTCACAGGTGGGCATGAGCTCAAGCTCGTGGCCTGCGGGCTTGGGCGTGGTCCATTTGTTGATTGCCATGTAAGATTTTGCAACCGCCTTGTACCGACAACTAAAGTTAAAGGTCTTGGCATCCTTGATCTTATCCATGGGCTTGGTGGCCATCTTAGTTTTTCCGCTCTTGTCAACATATCCTGTAAAGAAGGTCGCTTTTGATTCTGCAAGCACCTGATAGGTCCCTGGTACAGTCTCTTTTGTAAGAGAAAATTTTCTGAGACCGAGATCCCCCGGTATTATATCCATACCGGTTTTGGATTTCACGATCTTCTCTTTTTTGATTATTGGCAAGGGTATGGCGGTTTTGCTGTTATCCGGTCCGACCAAGTCATACCGTTCAATGGTGACGGCTCCGGCCTCGGACATGAGAAAATCGTCCATGGGAACGACATGTCCCCATCCAAGGGAGGAGATGGCGTGGCCCGGGGGATGAGCAAACGACTCATTGAGGTTAACCCAGAGGGAGTGGGCAAAGACATTGGTTGAAAAAATAAGTGCTGCCATCAAGGTAAACAATGATGTGAATCTTTTCTTCATTTTACTTATCTCCTGTTGTTAAACTACGTTGTTAAATTGAATGGATCATTCAGGTCATACATAATAAAAACAATCTTAATGCTTAGAGAGTCAGAGCAAATCAATAAAATCCGGCTGAGAAGCCGATATATCTTAATTTACAAAAACAAGTGGTAAATTGAAAACTTATGCCTCCCTTACGGCTGGCATCAACGGGGGCCTGATTTACGAACCGTGTGCCCGGGTCCTCCGTCAAGGAAAATAGCATAGGGAACCTTGGGTTTTTCAAAGGTTGCTTCACCATTCTCATCCATCTGCATTTTCTTCAAAATTTTCTCCTTTTCGCCCTCCAGGTAAAGGCTCAGCCCTGCGGCTGTGGCACCGGTGGAGAACATCCCCTCAACGGTGACAGTGTTGTCGTCATTGTCCACCACATTCATGTACAATGTGTGAGAGAAACAGACAGAAGCGGTCATACCAAGCACCAAAAGAATACCCACCAGGGCCTGGGACCCCATTTTCCAAAATTGATTCAATTTCCCGTCTCCTTTCTATTTTTAATAACTGCCACGGGCGGACCGGGATTGGGACCCGGGCCCACGGATTTATTTCCCAAATGGCTTTGACCAAACCAAAAGTATGGGAGTGACAAAATAATCTGTTAAAAGAGCCGTCATTATCCCAACCCCCGTGAGAACGCCCATGTTGACATAGACATTGGCAACGGATGTGGTGTAGACAGAAAAATTAGCGGTGATGATCAATGATGTCAAAAGCAGAGGCACCCCTATCACAACAAATGTTTTTCTCACGCTCATATGGTAGTCCCCGGTGCGTTCATATTCCAGCTTGGCGTGGTTAATAAAATGAATGGTATCATCCACAGCCAGGCCCAACAGCATGGGCATGATACAGATAGTCATCATGTCAAGGGGAATGTCTGCCCATCCCATGAGCCCGCCCACGGCAATGGCCGGGGTGATGTTGGGGATCATGGCTATAAGCCCGGTCTTTACACTGCCAAACACAATCATCATCATCATGGTGATCACCCCCATGGCAATGAGAAAGGATACGAGCTGTCCCCTGGAAACAACATCCTGCATCACGGTAAACTGGGCAATGGAGCCGGCCAGGGTAACATTCTCATCCGGAAAAAGTTCTTCAGCCCTGTCTTTCAGAGCCACAAGTTCTCTTTTAGCTTCAAGGGAATTGTAGTTATCCAGATCAACCATGAACCGAAGACGTCGATAATCATAATCAATCCATTTTTCGGCCTCTTTTCCTCCGGCATTTTCATAGAGGAGCATAATCTGGGCAACCATCTCCCGGGTCTCGGGGATGGTGTAGTATTCAGGGTCCCCCTGGTTCAACACCTGATTCATATCCTTTATTATCTCGACGATGGAAGTAATTCTCTTTGTAAGTTCAAACGTCTTTACCTCTGCCATCAGGGCGTCAAATTTTTTAAGGTTTTCAGGTTCCCTTGCCAGCCCGTCTTCATTGAACTCAACAACCAGGTTATAGGAATAAAGGGAGCCTACCTCAGAATGGCTGACATAATCGAGCCTTGCCACATAGGGCACTTTAAATCCCATGCTTTTTCTTATATCAAAGGAGACCTCAAGGGATTTGAGACCAACAGCGCAGAAAACAACCCCAATAACAAAGACGATCATGATAATTTTTTGCCGGGCAAGGACGAGAAGGCCAAGATTCTCCATGAAGTGTCCAAGCTTATGGTTGAAGTTTGAAGTCCTGTTTTCCTTTTTTTCAACCTTCCTATCCTTGCCAAAGCTGAGAAGGGTTGGAATCATGACAAAGACAAGAAGAAATGTTATAAAAACTAACATTGAGGTGGCAGACCCGATCCAACGCACAGGCCTCACATCCACAAAATGAAACGAGGCCAGAGCACCAATGGTTGTCAGTGCCGTGAACAGGATGGGCCAACCGGTCTCTTCAATGGCATGACAGATGGATGCCTTTCTCTTTCCTGTTTGTGCGAACTCCCGGTCAAAAAAAGAAAAAACATGGATTGAATACCCAATGGCAACGGCAATGCCCAGATAAATGGGCACCACAACCATTCCCACATCAATGGTGATCCCCAGAATTCCCTGGGCACCAAAGGTGATAAGTACCGCCCCAAAGGCGACAAGAATGGAGATCAATACCCCCCGTACCGAGCGAAGGGCTATGATCAGCACGACAAGGGAAGCCAGAAGAGACAATCCCATGGTCCGTTTCATCTCATTTTTAAAAAAATCCATCTTATCATGGGCAAGAACAGGTAATCCTGCGGCCCGGGGATTAAGCATGGAGTATTTATCCTGATGGATGATCTCAAGAGCCTTTGTTCCCACCACCATATCCGCTGATTGATTGTTCTCATCCCTCCATCCCTTGGGAAAGGGATGAAGGCGGAGCATCACCCAGGACTGAGTGCTGTCCTGGGAAATAAGTTTTCCCTTGAGCAACTCCTTACCAAGGGCAAGCTTACGAATTTTCTCAAGCTCAACCGGATCTTCCGGGATGACGTCCGGCACAAGGTTAATGATCTCAAGGCCAAACTCATTTCCCAGAGAGAATTCACAATCGGTGATGGACTGAATATCATCGGCAAAGGGTAGATTTTGTTTAAGCTCTGTGCCAAGTTCCCGGATTTTTGACAGCACCTCGGGTGTGAATAGATCGTCCACCTCCACCATGACCGCCACGTAATCACTGTTTCCAAAGATATCCTTAAACTCATCATCGGCGATCTTCAAGGGGGAGTTCTCAAGCATCCAGGAATCCCACCCGGCATCGGGCTTGATTTTTCCAAGCCCGTTAAAGGCGACTCCCAACACCAGCATGAAAATCAGGATATTCATATATCTGAGCCGGATTATCATTTCGGCAACCCGGCCAAAAAACAGGTTAATCTTATTAATATTTATCATTGCTGTACCTTTTCCTTTACCTGATTTGCTTAAAAACTATATTTTACCTTGGCCCATACCTGGGTATTGTCCCTGTATCTGCCAAAATCCCCTGCCCTGTCTCCCTTGAATATGTCTGAGCCAATGAACAGGGAGAATCCGTCCTTTAACTCATACTCCCCTGAAAACCGGGTGAGACTATCCCCCTCATCCAGGTCGTAATAGTGCATCCCAGACACGGTGAATTTCTCCCGCAACAGTTTTTTTGACAGGTTCAAGGTGGCCATGGCAGACTGTTTATCCCGGGCAATTTCATCTGAATATCCAAAAATACGATCCCCTGTCACCTGGCACAGGAGGGACCAGTTATTACCAGGATACCAATCAACCCCCAGCAACCATTTCACCTGATCTTTCTTGTGAAGAGGAATTCCTTTTTTCCTGGACGAATATCTGCTGCCATGGAGAAATCCGGCCTCTCCCCGGAACACAAAATCACCATGGGGCCTGGAGAACTCCAACCCTGCAATGTGGATACGATGAAATTTGGGAGTGACAAGGTAAATATCGTCAGCTTCTCCCGTTTTATGGGTGAATGTGTAGTAGGGCTGATCGTTCCATGTATAGAAATAAGACAGGGCAAAATCAAACCCTGGAAGAAAAAAGGCGTACTTTACTGCGATCTCGCCGTTTTCAAGATTCCTGCCAGGTTCTGCATCCCCTGATGACTGCGTGAGCGTATCTGTTGAAGAAAAACCACCCAAGGCCCATGGACTATCATCTTCCGGCAAAATTCCTGCCTTGAAAAAAGGAAGATAAATCAGTTCTCCAGTGCCATGGGATCCAAACATGCGAATTTTGAGTGCATCCACCGCCATGCGGATCTCATCAAAATCCCGGGTAATATATTCCGACATATCAGACGGTGAAATATTGTCGGTGATGCGCACTCCATCGGCATTCCCCCAAGTGATTATCTGTCGACCCGCCCTCAGGTCCCATGAAGATGAGACATAGTCAACATATGCCTCATGGATGGACACGCCTGATTCCTCACTAAAGCGATGATTGGCCGACAGATTTACCGAGGTAAACAAAGAGAAAGCCTCTGTTGAGGCACGCCCCTCAAGCCTTGCCAGGGTCTCGGATGCAAGGCAGTCATTGGGTCCTTTTGCCTGGAAGCAATGCCGCGTCTCAACATATCCAGCCAGCTCCGTATCCAGATCTATTTCAGGATTTAAACCGGCTGAAACCCCTTGTGCCATTGCTAACAAGAGAACAAAAATGACCGCGACACCCTTTTTCAACGGATAACGCCCCGGGAAATAGTGTCCACCCTGAAAAAATTGTCTGACACACCAATATTGTACTCAACATTCATGATTTTCATGATAGTGGTGTGATCTTCTCTGGGATTAGTCATCTCCATCTCAAATATGGTCCAGATGTTATCCTGCTTTTTCAGGTCATTGACAAAAAAAGTCTTTATCAGACCCTGGGAGTCATAATACTCGGCTTTGATAGCAACATCTGCATCCTTCCTGACCCAGACGATCTTTTTATTATAGTAGTCTTCATCATCCACGGGCACCGATTCGACCACCCAGCAGTTTACTCCCTGGATAACCGCCTCACCCCTCAATGTATGCGTGTCCTCATCTACATTTCGGTCCCCCATGTCATCATAGGTAAAGTCACTGCCCATGAAATAGTCTTTGGTGGATTTGCCGGAAATTCTTCTCACCTTTCTCAAGGCTGGCATATAGAGCCATTTATCATCGTCAATACCGGGATTATCATGCTCCCAGGAGAGGAACGAGGTACCCTTCACATCCATGGGTTTCTGAAAATACATCAACTTTTTGGCATCCTTGCCATAATCCTTTGAATAGGAGAGCATCTTTCTCACCCGCTTTTTCCCCCGGTGATTGACAAGGACCATCTCAAGCACCGATTTTCGGTCATCTCCGTCATCCCGATCATCCACCCTGACCATCACCTCCCTGCCAGTCATGGACAGGGCATCCAAAGGAGAAAAAAATGCAACAAAAATAGCCCCTGCCATTAGGATCAAAATCAATCTTCTATACATACCACCTCCATAAGATCTATTCGTTTACTGGTATTTTGTTTGGAAAGACTAACACCATGGCGGCAGGATTTCTACCCGGATAGGGATTCTTTATGCCCCATGCGGGATTTTAAACACTTTATCCACGATTCTGCCTGTTTCTCTGCCATATCAAAATTCACGAGAGTTATAACCCTTCTCCTGTGACTGAGAAAAAAATGGCATACCTAATTGTTTTATGTGTAACATAATTTTTTAACATCCCTTATGTCGCTTAGCAACAGGTTCAGATTATGGGGTCCATTATAAAAAATATCGCCACCATTTTTCCCGACGGAGCGAAAAGATATTTCAGCACTGCCCTTTTTGCTGGCCGGCATCGGGAATTGACGGTTGACATATAGTTTCTGCCGACAAACTGCAATCTGTAGTACATCTTCACGTTTGATCATCGAGTTGCAGTAACACTAAAATCCAGACAGCATTTACAAGATTTGCTTTCTCTCACCAAAATCCATATAATATGAAGTTAGTTTTAACGGTAACCAACATGGAAACAATCGGGAGGGAAACCATTATGCTGGCAACAACCGAATATAGGCTACCTACTTAAGGCGGGACAGTCTTTAAAATCAAGCATCTTAGGAACCTGAAATTTAGAGATTGAAAGCTAATTCTCCACATAAAAAGACTTGATAATATCCCGCCTTAAGTGGGTAGCCCGAATATATGCATGGGGTGGAACTCCCCCCCTTTCTACAAAAAAGGTTTAAAGTCAAACCACAACAATTTTTAAAAATAACGGTGGAAGAGGTGGAAGAACAATCGGTAACGGATGAAGAGGAGATTGCCCCATGAAAAAACTGCCCATCGGGATTCAGACTTTCAGTGAGATCCGGGAAAACAATTACGCCTATGTGGACAAGACCGGCATTGCCGTTGATTTGATCGACCGCTATAAATACGTATTTTTGTCCCGGCCCCGGCGGTTTGGGAAAAGTCTGTTTGTGGATACCTTGCACAACCTGTTTGAAGGGACAAAAGAGCTGTTTATCAGCCTTGCCGCGGAAAATAGCCATGACTGATCAAAAGCATATCCAGTCATTCGTATCTCATTTTCCGAAGGCAGTTTTCGCAGCCCGGAAACTCTGGATCAAAGTCTGTTATCCGTGTTGGAAGAAAACGAAAACCGTCTTGACGTACAAGGGAAAAGCAAGCTTCCCGCCATCCGATTCGCCCAACTTATCCGAGAAGCCTCTGGAAAATATAGCTCTCCGGTGGTAATTCTCATTGATGAGTATGACAAACCCATCCTGGACAATATTGATTCCCAGGACATGGCAAAAGAGGCCAGGGACAGTCTGCGGGATTTTTATTCCAGCATAAAAAGTAACGACGCCCATATAAGGTTTGCCTTTTTGACCGGGGTGAGTAAGTTTTCCAAGGTGTCCATCTTTTCCGGAATCAACAATATTGAGGATATTACCCTCACCCCTGAATTTTCCACCATTTGCGGCTATACCCAAGAAGATCTGAACACGGTTTTTGCCGATCACCTGCAAGGGGCGGATATGGAGCAGGTCAGACTTTGGTACAACGGCTACCATTTTCTGGGGGAAAATGTATACAATCCTTTTGATATTCTTCTTTTTTTAAGAAACAGCAAGCAATTTAAAAATTATTGGTTTGAAAGTGGAACGCCTACCTTTTTGGTAAAACTTTTACAAAAACAGCGGTTTTTTCTGCCACAGCTTTCCAAAATCAAGGCTGGAGAAGAACTGATCTCCTCCTTTGATATTGATAACATCAATCCCATTCCCTTGTTGTTTCAAGCCGGGTACCTGACCATTAAGGATGTGTTGCAGGTGGGGGTTATTACCCAATACACCCTGGGATTTCCCAATCTGGAAGTCAAAAGCGCCTTTAACAATTCTTTGGTGGATCTGTTTTTCAAAGAATTTTATGTAAAAAATCAAATTTAGTCCCCCGAATTTAAGGCTGCAATACATTTGATTTTAAAACTCTCCCACCTTAAGTTGGCAACACTTTTTCTCCCACCGACAATAATCGTACGCCGATAGACAACAATTTTCCCCCATAGGTGCTATGTTCAGCGCTTATGTTAGATGAGCTTATCTTTATTAGTAGCATAAAAAATAGATAGCCGAGGCTAACAATCATGACAGCCCACCTGCCATTTGGCAAGGGCAGGAATGAATCAAAGGATGGAAATTTTAAACGATCCAAACATAAAAAGGAGGAAAATGATGTACCTAAAAAGAATACTGGTGTTTTTCTGCTATATGAGTTGCGGTTTACTTTTGTTCGCTAACACATCGTGGAGTAAAGAAAAAAAAGGTCCTCAGACAACGGAACAGGAAGCTATAACCGTTACAGCCAATAAAATTGAGGAAAATGTTCAGGATGTTCCCCAGAGTATTACGGTAATTGACGAGCTGCTTCTGGATGAAAAAGGAATCACAGACATTCCTGACGTGGTGCGGGAAATTCCCAATATGAGCATTGCAACAGGTGTCCATGGAAACGCTGTAAGTTTCAGGGGACTGAATCCATCCATGTTCACCAACAACAATCCGGTGGTCATTTATATAGATGGTGTACCCATTATAGATAAATATGGGTTTGATGCCTCCCTGGCCAATGTGGAGAGGATTGAGGTATTGCGCGGCCCCCAGGGAACTCTTTATGGCAAGGACGCCATTGGCGGGGTTATCAACATCATAACCAAGAACCCGACCAACGAATACCGGGGAAAGGTTGGCATCGAATATGGCAGCTACAATTATATGCAAGGCCTATTTAACGTGAATGGACCATTAAAGAACGATACGCTTTTTTGGGGAATCAACGGCCACTACCGTCAAGATGACGGGTGGATCGAAAATACCAACGCCGGGCTGGATTCAGATGGCAATAAATCACAGGATCGGCGCATCAGCAGCTACCTTCTTTATACTCCAACAGAGAGGTTTACAGCAAGACTCACCCTTACCGATGATAATAACGAAAAGTCGTGGTCGGACGGCTATGTACTGCCAAGTGGTGCCGACATCAGCGACTTCAACAGGGATGATGCCGAAAAAGTAAATTTTGATGTTCCTACGGACATAGATCGCGAGAACTTTTCTCAAAGCCTGCACCTGAGCTATGCATTCGATTCAATGGCTCTTACCTCTACCACCACCCATAACAAGCTTGATATTGAGGGTGATTACGATGCGGACTTCAGTAATGAACTCTATTCTGAAGGCCTGGAACAGTTTAACTACGGCGAGCTGGAGACCTACACCCAGGAACTGCGCTTATCCAGTAACACTGATACCGGTATACGCTGGGTGGGTGGGGTTTACTTTGATTCTGAAAATCGTGAACAGGGCCCCTATGGCATGCAGTTTCCAAATTATGACCCCGATACGTATACCTTTCTTGGGAATTATGAAATGAATGCCGAATCAGAGACGGACAGCAGTACTTATGCGTTTTTCGGCCAGGTCATGGTACCACTGGGAACAAGATTCGAGCTGACCCTGGGCGGTCGGTATCAGCATATTGAGAAAGAGATAGATCTGGATCTATATTATCTGCCGGTGGGAATGACCGGGCCAGCCATGTTTTCGTATTCAGGGGAAAAAGAGTGGGATACTTTCCTGCCCAAGGCAGCCCTGAGCTATCGTGTGAGCGATACATGGAACACCTATGTGTCGTATTCCCAAGGATACATGCCTGGCGGATTCAATTATTTTGCCTCTTCCGGCACGGCTAATGATAACAGCTTCGAACCCCAAAAATCAGCAAATTATGAGGTGGGAATCAAAGGAAGTATGGATCGATTGCGGGTGGCAGCGTCCTTGTTTTATATGGATATAGAGGATATCCATGTTTACAAGGCTTATGGAACCGGCATCTATTATACTGACAATGCTGAAAGCGCACATTCACAGGGTATTGAGCTGGAACTGGCTTATCGCCTCACCGACACCATTGAGTTAACCGGAGCCCTTGGCCTTATTGACGCAGAATACGATACCTATGATGCCGGAGACGGCATATCCTTTGATGGGCAGAAAATTCAGAATACACCCGACTATACAGCGACAGCTGGTGTTTTCTGGACGCATCCCAGGGGCATTTATTCGCGTGTGGATATGAGAGCAGTCGGCGATGTCCATTTCTATGATGATGTTAATAAGAGCTTTGTCAAGGAAGATTCCTATGTCACCTTTGACGCAAAAATCGGCTACCAAACTGGTGCCTGGGATTTTTATGTGTATGGGAAGAACCTCACTGACGAGGACTATATTGTCGAATTCATGTCTAGCAGTTCTCTCACAATGGCCGATTTTGACTATCCGCTGACCGTTGGCACCGGGATTCGATATCGGTTTTAACCTGCTTCCGGCGGTTCGGGATGATACTGATGAGTAGTGTGTCAATGAATACACTACTCATTTTTAGATAGATGAAAGATAGGGTATTCACCGTAAATCTGCTAACGTAATAACGTAATGGTTTTTCTTATGCCAGCTTCAGAGCAGGGCTTGGCTTGGTGAAGTCCCAAACTGTTTTTTATAGATCTGTGAAAAGTGGCTCACTGAATCATATCCAACCTGAAAGGCCGTTTCCGTTACCGAATACCCTTCTTTTTGCAGCATGGTTTTCGCCTTGTTGAGACGTTCTGTCCGCAGATATTGAAAAACGGTCATCCCGTATACCTGCCTGAAACAGCGGTTGAGTTTCGGATGGGACATCCCCGCTGTTCTTGCCAGCTCTTTCAGGCTGGGGGGTGTTTCCATATTGCTCTCAAGAAGATCCCGGACACCTTCAATCCGTTTCTTATCATGGGGATGCATTCGCATGCACGAATGGCAGGGGGATGGGTAACCGCTTATCTGATCCAACTGAAGAGAAAGAAGCTCCAGGGCCTTGCTCTCAAAAAATAACTTGCGGGTAATTCCTTGGAAGGGGCACCCAATGATCAGGTGCATGACTTCCCGCATGGCCGGTGTGATCGCGCTTTGGTACAGATAACCGCTATCGGCATTATCCGCCAGCATTTTGTGAATGAGAGGAGGCATCAGTTTCAAGTGTTCTTCAAAGCAGGAGGCAAAGACATCAGGATAAAGAGTCAGGGAGACACAGCGTATGGGGACATTCTGTACCACCCTGCATGTGGAGCAGGAAGCATTATGATAGCCAATGGTCTGGTATTCTCCACAATACTGCATGGCCTTTTTCCAACCATTAAAGCAAACATGATAGTGGCCGGAAAGAGTAAAACTGAACTGCATGGCGACAGGCATCTCACAATCACCAAAAACAACATCCTGATGAAATGTGCAGTCCGACAACCACAAATCAAATCCTGGTCTGATTTTTACCCTCCGGAAGGTACCGAGTCCCAATTCATGTGGACAAAACCAGCAGAATTCATTGGGCTCCGGCTCGGATAAGGAAAACTTTTTGTCTCCGCGAAAGGTGACAAAGTCATCCATACTGTAGGAAAGTTTAACAGCTTTGTCCAATTTGTTTATCCCTATAGAATAAAATTAATATAATAAAAAAATATTAGGCTTGCCTAACCTTTTAATTATACACCCACTATTTTTTTTGTCAACACCTCTTCTGACACTTCCCCTCTCCCCCCCTGCCCCCTGCCCCCTGTTTTTATCCATATTTCGGTACTCTTCATATGATCCCAAAAGGACTTTACAGTCTTTTGGGCAAAAAAATCGAAACATGGAAATGGGTTTAGAAAGTGTAAAGCAATCTTGAACGATGCCTATATTCCAGCACGATTGCCGCACAGGCATGAATACGTTTTAGCCAAGACGTCACAACGACATACAGTCTGAAAAACATTTTCAAAGGTTTCGTTTCAGTTGCAGATAGCATTTGTTCAGCATTCGACAGCTTTCTCCTGTCGTTTTTGCTATCCTCTATCCATTGATACGATCAGGTCAACTGCCGGGGGCGGCATTATACCGTTTTCATGATTTGTCATGGTAGATTGATCTGCCATGTCCGTTATTGGTAATCCATTCTCTGGGAAAATACATTGTGAGGAAGTACAAATGAGCAAAGACAGAGACAAAAACGCATTCTTTTTGCACGGGAAGAAACGCCTTTTACCCCGCACAATCTTCTATCAATGAACAAGATGGCGATTATGGCATGTTTGACCATAACGATGCCATCACCCTGCGATTGAGATATTCTTTTTAACAAATTTATTTTCAGGTAGGTAGATAATGAGACAAAACGAACCAAAACGAGGACTGTGGGCTATTATGGCCCCGGTTATGCCTCAGATATACACAGCGATATTCACCGCCGCATTTGGCGCAACATTTGCCATTGTAAGCATCTATTTCATGGCGGAAGCACTTAATGCCGTTATAACAGGAGAAAGTACGGCTGTATTGGGTCAGCACCTTGATCTGAAACATCTGCTTATCCTGGTCGCATTCCTTATTATATTAAGCTTTTTGTGCAGAACGGGAGGATTTATTGTTTCCCATCTGGGCGCTTTCCGCCTGGAGCAGATCATCAGAACCAGGCTGTCAGACCATTTGGCAAAAGTTCCCTTAGGCTTTATCACAAACACCGGTTCCGGTGCGCTTAAAAAAATAGTTGTGGAAGATGTTAACATGCTCCACGCATTTGTGGCGGACACCACCCCTTTTATCGGAAAAAGCCTGGCAGGCCCTGTTGTCTCTTTAATAATGATGTTTGTAATAGACTGGCGTCTGGCCCTGGCCAGTATTCTTGTGCTGCTTTTGGGCGGCATCTTCATGCGACTTGCAATGAAGGATAATGAAGCACTCAGAAACAAATATGATGAAAGTCAGGAAAAAATCAATTCGGCCGTCATAGAGTTTGTGCAGGCAATGCCTGTGGTCAGAACATTTGATGTGGGAACAAGCTCTTTTAAAAGGTATACAAAAGCTTTGGATGAATTCAGAAGCGCAGTTAAATCATGGTATGACTATTCGGGAAAAGCTTCAAGGATGGGATTGCTGATTCTCAGCCCCATGCCCACACTCCTGGCAGTGTCTGCTGCGGGTATCTATTTTGTATCGGCAGGGTCTCTTTCTTTTCCGCACTTTATAGCATTACTTATGATCAGCACCGGTATGGCGGATGCTCTTATGCCGTTGATGTGGCTGAATAACTTTGTAAAAAAATCCGAAGCAGGGGCATACAGACTCCAGGACATTATGGCCGTGAAGTCCATGCCGGTGACAAAAAAGCCTGAACGACCGAAAAATGCTTCTGTTGTATTTGAGAATGTCAGCTTTAAGTATGAAAACAGGGACAGCTATGCTTTGGAAGATGTCAGCTTTGAAGTACCCCAGGGTAGTGTAACAGCTTTGGCAGGTCCGTCCGGTGCCGGGAAAAGCACTGTGGCAAAGCTGATACCAAGGTTCTGGGATGTTGAAAAAGGAGCAATCAGGATAGGCGGCACCGATATCCGTGACCTGCTCCCAGAGACCCTTATGCAGCATGTCTCTTTTGTGTTCCAGGATACTTTTTTGTTTAATGACACCATAGCAAACAACATCAGACTTGCCAAACCAGATGCCTCGGACGAAGAGATGTACACAGCGGCAAAAGTGTCACAGATACACGACTTTATCTCTTCACTGCCCAACGGTTACGAAACGGTTGCAGGAGACAGAGGTGTCAGGCTTTCCGGAGGTCAAAAGCAGAGAATAACCATTGCAAGGGCAATCCTAAGAAATGCACCCATAGTCGTGCTGGACGAGGCCACAGCCTTTGCTGACCCGGAAAACGAAGAGGAGATCATCAAAGCGATCTCAAGCCTGATGGAAGGAAAAACAGTCATCATCATCGCCCACAGACTCTCCACCATCAGAAATGTGAACCAGATTATTGTTTTTGATAAAGGAAAAATTGCTGAGAAAGGGCGTCATGAAGAATTGATAAAAAATGAGGGTGTATACGCTGTTCTCTGGAATAATTACGAGAAAGCTCAGTCATGGAATCTGCATAAATAAGAGGGATACAATGAATTCAGACAAAAAAATTATCTCCGTTGTGGAGTCGTATAAAACAGGGCTTATTATTGCGGGAGACAAGAAGGAAAAATATAAAAGGAGCACCTTTTTGTTTATCGCCTCCTTTACCGTTCAGGGGTTGGCTTTTGTATGTTTTTTCCCCCTGCTGGAATCTTTGTTTGGTGCTGAACCTTTGGTGAGCCATGCGGTGTTCTGGCTATGTGTGATGATGGCATTGGCGGTGGTTGAACTCTCTTGCAGATGGTACGGTCATGACTTTGATTTTTCCGGAACCATAGTGGATGTTACCCACAAACTGAGACTTGATCTCGGAGAAAAACTCAAAACCATGCCCCTGGAAAAGATGTACAAGTATAAAACCGGGACACTGAACTATATCTTTGCCGTTGGCGTTGAATATGCCGTGTTGAGTATGGGTATTGTCGGCTCTATTATTATACAGGCTGTTATCCCCCCTGCTATCGTCATTGTTGTAACGTTTATGATCGAATGGCGGTTGGCCTTGGCAATGCTCTTTCTTTTTTGTATTGCACTGCCTGTTCAAAAATGGCACAGGCACGGATCAAACAGGGAAAAGGCTGCCAACTCAGAGGCATTGGCCATGGTGGAATCAGATGTGCTTGAATATGTACAGGGTCTGCCTGTCCTGCGCTCAACAAATCAGACAGGTGAAAAATCCGCCGGACTTCAGGCCTCTATTATCCACCTTAGAAAGGTTCAGGCAAAGGGGATCATGGGGAAAACAGCCCCGGGCATTATAATGTCCGGCATTGTGGAGATAGGTCTTATTTTTGTGCTGACATTGGGTGTGTTTATGATAGCAGACGATGGCCTGAGCCTGTCTGCCGCTGCTGCGCTTCTGGTGATCATCGCACGTTTCAGTGAGCCTTTGTCCATGCTTACAAATATCACCCAGGTGGTGGATATTATGGATACTGCCTTTACCAAAATAAAAGAACTGCTCTCAATAGAAAATCTGACAGTGTATTCTCCGGCAGCCGTACCTGAAACATTTGACATTAAATTTAAGGATGTCTCTTTTGCCTATGACGGAGAGGAGCAATACGCTCTGAAGGATGTGTCATTCTCCATACCTGCCGGGAAACTCACAGCGCTTGTGGGGCCGTCCGGTTCCGGTAAAACCACCATCACAAAACTGATAATGCGTTATGCGGACCCCCAGGCAGGTGTAGTGAAAATAGGCGGTACGAACCTCACGCACATCCCACAGGAAGATTTAATGAAAAATATCTCTGTGGTCTTTCAGGATGTATATCTGTTTGATGACACCGTTTTGAACAACATCAGAATGGGCAACCCCGACGCTTCTGACAGGCAGGTAAAGGAGGCCGCAGAAAAAGCTTTTTGCCACGAATTTATCAGCCGCCTGCCGGATGGGTATGACACGGCAGTGGGAGATATCGGCGGGGCCCTGTCAGGCGGGGAAAAGCAGAGAATAAGCATCGCCAGAGCCATACTGAAGGATGCACCCATTGTGATGCTGGACGAACCCACGGCGGCACTGGACACAGAGAGTGAAGTTGCGGTGCAAAGGGCAATAGACGCGCTGGTTACGACAGATAAAACCGTTATTGTGATAGCACACCGCCTGTCCACCGTTGCAGGAGCTGACAATATACTGGTGGTGGAAAATAGACGAATAGCCGAACAGGGAAATCATACGGAACTTATGACAGTGCAAGGGAGATACTTTGCTATGTGGAATGCACAGCTACGGGTGAAAGAATGGAATATTCCAGGCAGGTGAAGTGCGTTTATTATCCACAGCCTGCCCGATACAGTAAGGTCTGTTATGTGCAAACATCAGCGAACAGGGGCATCATTTGGATATTACGACGGTTATTACACAATTTACAGCAACCCGGGCGAAGTTGCCCTGCAACTGACATATCGGTTTTAATCAAGAGGAGCACATTTATGGAAAAAATAAATATAACAGACACTCTTTGTTCTCCATCCGACAGCACTATATCCGAAAATTTATTATTATATTTTTTTTCATAAGAACCAGTTTTTTTACTCAAGAGACGGGGAACCATCATATGCAACTTGAAATAACAAACCTGACCAAAACCTATGCCAACGGGGTAACGGCACTCGATGACATCACCCTCACCATCGGTACGGGCATGTTCGGACTTCTTGGAGAAAACGGTGCCGGAAAATCAACCCTGATGCGCATCATTGCCACCTTGCAGGACGCAGATGCCGGAACCGTTCGTTTCGGTGATATCGACGTTCTTGCCGCTCCGGAGGAACTTCGCAAAGGCCTGGGTTATCTGCCCCAGGAATTTGGCGTCTACCCATCGGTTACAGCAGAAAGACTTCTCTTGTATATTGCAGACCTGAAGGGTATTGCGAACAAGGCTCAACGCCGGGAACAGGTTGATGCGCTTTTGCACAAGGTCAATCTGTGGGATGAGCGGAAAAGAAAAATCGGCGGTTTTTCCGGCGGCATGAAACAGCGCTTCGGCATTGCCCAGGCCCTGCTTGGCAGCCCTGAACTGATTATCGTTGATGAGCCCACCGCCGGTCTTGACCCTGTTGAACGCAACCGTTTTTATAATCTGCTCTCTGAAATAGGTGAACACACGGTGGTGATCCTCTCCACCCACATTGTCGAGGATGTAAGCACCTTGTGTAACAACATGGCCATCCTCGGCCAGGGCAAAGTCCTTCGGGTCGGAACGCCTGCAGAGCTTGAACAAAGCCTTGACGGACTGTTATGGCGTAAATCCATTGAAAAACATGAGCTTGAAGAATATTGCCAGCGCAATGAGGTGCTTTCCAGTCACTTTCATCTTGGAACTTTAAATATTACCGTTCGTGCTGAAACCGATCCTGGTGAAGGCTTTGCTCCGAAAGAACCAAGTCTGGAAGACACCTATTTTTACACACTGGGTGCCATGTCAACCAAACAGTAGGAGGCAGGTGTGATTCCAAACATATTTTCTTTTGAACTAAAGTATCGGTTCACCAACCCTCTTACCTATTTGATTCTGCTGATGATGGCCGGGCAGGGAATATGGTATGCCCTGGGCGTATATGACTACTATACCAGCGATGAAGCTCTGTTGAACGGCGCCGGCATTTTCTATCAATGCCTGGCAGGCGGCGGCATGCTGATTGTTGCGGTTGTGGCGATGATCAGCGGCACCACCCTGCATCGCGATGTAGCGGTTGGCTCGGCCGATTACGTATATGCCTGTCCCCTCAATGAAAAACGGTTTTCCAGCGGATTCTGGCAAATTACAGGGGCAACCCCAGCGCCCACCTGGGTATTGCAGGTGCCAAAATTGCTCGCCATGTTTGGCACAGCCTTTTTCTTTGCCTTTGCTATTTTTTCAGGCGGTGTTTTTGCACAGCTACTACAAGGGTTCTGGGATATAGACCTGCTGCTCTATATTACCGATATTTTCGGGTACAAGTTTGGCTGGATCACCTATATATTCAATATCATTTTGGTATTTTTCCTGGCCAGCCTTTTTGGTAACCGATACCTGACCCACGTTGTTGCCATTGGTTACTATCTGTTTATGATTATCAGTTTTGAAGTAGGCCTTATAGAACAGATACGCTTCGGATATGCATTGACGCCCGGAGTGGACGATTACTCGGAAATGATGGGCTACGGTATCTGGGAACGGTCATCGTTCTGGTTTTTTCTGATGTGGACTTCCCTGGCAACGTTTTTTGTCCTGGCTGGCATTCAGTTCTGGAGACGGGGCACGGCACAGCGGATTTTTGATCGAAAACGGCTGTTGGGCGGCGAATTGTCTTTCCGCACAAAAACTGTTGGCGCTGCCGCCATGGTCATGTTCTTCCTGCTTCAGGGGTATATAGTTGCCAGCAGCAACAATCTGCGAAACCATATCTCTTCCGAACAGGCTGACACCGAGGCGGCCTTGTATGAGGATCGGGTCTGATCAGGTTGAACAACTTTTTGTCAAGATGCGCAAAGAGTATCACAAGGATCGAAACAATGAACCCAACCGAGAGCAGCCTCTCATTTTTGCCGATCACATTGAGTATCTGGAAGCAAATAAGGGGACTATGGCCCTGTACAAACTGGCCGGAGATGTAGGTATTGATAATTTCAACAGGTTTGTTCGCAGTTGGATTACAGACTGTTCCGGTCCTTTGGTGTTCAAGGATCTGTACATGAAGTTAAAAGAAACCTATGAACTTGACCCAGGCATGTGCAATCTTTTTGAACAGGTTGATGAGCAGGTTGAGTTGTAAAGTCATATTTAAATAACCTCATGGCGTAAGCGCTCCAAACAGAAGCAGGCCCAGGAGGGTGGCCATGAGGGCTCCTGCCAACTCAAAGAAAACGTGGAAGCAGGCCAAAAGGCACTGAACAAAAAAATTACCGATATCCCCGATGATGATACGCCCATAACCAAGACCGTTGCTACGATTCCACCTCAAAAGCTATTATATTGCGCTTTTTACTTGAAAAAGTCACTCCTATCAGATGAACAATAACCCCTTGGGTGCGATACTTGTCGGCATAAGCTTTCTCCTTAATCTGCTGCAAAGCGTGTCCATCGGGGACAAGTTCCACCACCTTGAATTCGAAAATGTAGATATTTGTGCCGAGTTTAACCGTCATGTCAATGCGGCCGTGACTGGTAGCGTCTTCCACACGTATATCCACCCCCAGAGCAGCAAAATAGCAATACACGATGGAGGCGTAATAGCCCTCGTAATTTGCCAGCTGATTTTTTCGATACCAGTCGTGGGGAATGGAGGAAAAAAACGCCTGCAGGGTCTGTTTTAACGCATGAAAATCATTATCAGCTAAAGCTTCATACAGTGCGAACTTGTTATCTTCCTGAGCAACGGTGGTATCGGTGAGAAAGGAGAGAATATAGTCGCTCAGGCTCTGCCGAACCTCCTGATTGGGGTAGCTGAGCTGAAACTGACGCATACCGCCCATGCGCTGTGTTGCCTTTATGGTCAGATAACCGGTTTGAAACAAAAGTGTTTCGATTTCCAGCCGATCCACATCAAAGCTGCCCAGGATTTTCTCGCTGGCCTTCAGGTCATGTAATTTAGGGATATAATATTGTTTCTCTTGCATCAGACGGATCAAAAATGTCGGTGTAGCGGTTTCAAACCAGAAATTCCGAAATTCCCTACTATCCAGATAGAGCAGAATATCAAAGGGATTGTAAACCTCCCGGCCCAGCCAGTTGTAGCCGTTGTACCAAGTCTTCACCATGGCCAGATCCACGTTATTGTCCAGCCAGCAGGAAAACACGGTCTCCAATTCTTCCTGAGTATAACCGCAAATATCAGAAAAACGCTTGTCCAGGGAAATATCCTTGAGATTGTTCAACCCGCTGAACAGGGAAACCTTGCTGAATTTAGATACCCCGGTGATGAACACAAACTCAATATAGGGATCGGCGTCCTTGATCACGGAATAGAAGTTTTTGAGTTCCTCACGAATGTCAACAGCAAGCGCCGTGTCTTCGATGCTGTCCAGAATTGGCTTGTCATATTCATCCACCAGCACCACCACCCGGCGACCGCTTTTTTCATAAAGCATCTGGATCAGTTCGGAAAAACGTCCCTTACGGCTTGCTTTGTGATACTCAATGCCAAAAGCCCGGCTGTGATCATACAAAATTTCATCACAGGTCTCCTGAAGTTCTTCCACACTTCTGGCCACACCGGCCCCAAAACTGATGTGCACCACAGGGTTTCTCTGACTCCAGTTCCAATTGTCATACAAAAAAAGGCCCTGGAATAACTCCCTTCTACCTTCAAAGGTAGATTTCAGGGTACTCAAAAATAGGCTTTTGCCGAACCGTCGGGGGCGGGACAAAAAATAGTACTTGCCCTGTCCGACCAAAAGATCAATAAAAGGCGTTTTGTCTACATATAGATAGCCTTCCTCAATGAGATTGGCAAAGGTCTGAATACCAATGGGAAGTTTTTTGCGTTTCTGCAAGGGACACCTCAATTGCCATTTCAAATTATGGGAACAAATTGTACTCCACAAGTATATATGCAACAAAACGGATGTCAATTTATTTTAAAATTACTGGCCGAAATTTTCGGCCGGTAATGCATGCCTCCTCCTCTGGGGAGGAAAAAGTTCGGAATTTCTGCCAGCCAAAATTTGCCGTCTTTATATATTTTACCTGAAACTCTAATGAGTTACCGCTTTTCTTTGCTTTGCATATTATTGAACGAGCAATCAGCATCATCCAGAGTCCAGTCCATCCACTGGCACGCTCTGAGTCCCTTTGCCGTGGCAGTATCAACGCTGTAGAGGCGTTTATAAAAATCCAGAACCCAGGACGCAAGGTCTATGTCTTTAAAGCGCACTGGGTAGGCCGTCTTTGCCATAACCATGACATCTATGGGGAATTCAAGTCTTTTTTCATTGTTGCAGGGGGTAAACGGGAGAGCCGCCACGCAATAATTTTTCACCGCCCTGAGATACTTCAGGTTCTGATAATAGGATGCTTCATAAAGCTCCCGGGGGGGATGATATCCCCATGCCGTAACAAGTACAATAACATCAGGATCAAGTGAAAGTATTTGAGTACAAGCAAAAGTTTAAACCATGGCCCGGAACTGATGATTCTGAACATATTTTTCCCTTTGAAAATCCATAGGGTTTTCTGATTATTTTTTTGCGATATCAATATCAATATCTCCAAATTCACTTTTTTGAACAATGCTTTGTACTGATTTAAAACCACATTGATGCATTGCCTCAGCGATCATGCCTTTGGGAAAAATGAAATCCATCCCTGAGAGTTCATCAAATAGAAAATCCAGGACCTGATAGCCTGGTTGAGTACGTTCATGGGAGACAGAACCATGTTGGGAAATAAAAATGCCTCCTGGGTTAAGAGCGGTATAAATTTTATTAAAAATTGTATCAACATGTTTTTTGGCAAAGTTCAGCGTGCCTCCGGCAAAGATCAGATCATAAGAATTACCCAAGGAATCTTTTACATAATCTCCCGTCATGGTAGACACGCGGTCCCGGACGCTGTATTCCTGTATGAATTCACGGGTAACTGAGGTAACCTGGGGCAGATCAAACACAACACCTTTCATATTTTCATGGGCGGAAACGATGAGCATTGTGTAGAACCCCGCCCCTCCTCCCAGGTCGAGCATTTTTTTCATGTCAGGGAATTCAGGCAGAGAGGCCACAAGTTCGACAATTTTCTGAGCAGGTCCGCAAAACTGGTGGGCCGAGGCTTGCCTGGTGTAGGATACCCATTTGGAATCATCCATGATTTTCATTTCATTTTCAGGGCCGTTCAAGAGAAGCGATTCCATCTGCTCTGGTGATTGACATCGTGTATACCATTCATGAACACAGATACTGCGTCTTCATCCGTAGATCCCGGATAATCCTTTTTTTTATTGTATCCAAGGGTTGCCTCCGTATTCATGATGCTTCCACCCTCAGTGATATCTTCTTCATCCTTTGAATAATAAATACCGGCCAACCATTTCAGCCCCCCAGGATGATTGGTTGACTGAAAACGAAATTCCTGGGTAAACACTGAATTTTCCGTTTCTCCCAAACCCGTCCATGCAGATTCGGTCCGGTAATAGTTGAGATTTTGTCTTAATTCTACCTCATTGTTGCTGAAGGTACTGATGGATGAGAATTCTATTTTATCCCATTCATAGGAGATATTTAAACCCAGATTTAATATGTCTGTCTCTTTTTTATCATCAGGATCTCTGGTGTCGTAATAACGAACCTCGTCATCAAGGATCACGGACCCGTTGTTGTTTCGGGTGCGACTTGCTCCGGCATGAAAATTAACTTTCATGCGATGTGTAGGCAGCCAGTTCAGCAGCACTTTTCCCCTGAAAGCATCGTTTCCGTCAAAATAGTCTTCTCCCGGATAATTGTTTTTCATGAATCCCCGAGTTTCACTCCATGATCCGGAAAGACCCAGAAAAAGATTATCCTTTATAATAGGGCCGTCTACATAGGCTTTCACTTTGTATGTCTCGTCTTCTCCAAACTCCGCACTGCACTTTGTATCAAACAGCTTATCAGGTTGTTTTGAGATGATGTTGACGATGCCGCCAATGGCACTTTTTCCATATAGTGCGCCCTGGGAGCCTCTCAGCACTTCGATCCGTTCAATATTATTAAGATCCGCTTCAAAACTGGCAATATTGTCATGGAGGATGCCGTCAATGTAGAGAACAACAGGATTTTTATTTGTGAATTGGCTTGGACGAATGCCTCTAAAGTTTGCTTCTCTGCCAAGAAAAGTTTCCCCGAAGTTCATGTTGGGAATCTGTTTTAAGACCTCATCAATTTCCTCAATGTCAGCATCCTCAAGTTCCGTTGCAGTGATAACACTGATGGCGGAAGGGGTCTTTTGAATTTCTTTTTCCTGTTTCTCCGCTGTAACCGTTATTGTCTCCAACTGGAAAGAAGCCGATGTGTTTTCTTCGGCAAAGATACATGGGATAAATATGATCTGTACAAGAACCACCATGCAATATTGTACAATTGTTGTTCGGTAACGATGCATAATTCCTCCATATTTAATTCAATGCTTTAAAGGTTAAATATGGAGAAGAGTATATGTGCAAAAACAAAGCATTAATATCAAGATCGTATATTTTTTTATCAACAGCGTCCAATTTTTTATGGACAGAGTTCTTGCTGGCGATAATGGCTTGGCTGTATGCCAAAATATTCCCTAAAGGCTTTTGCAAAATGACTGGAGCTTGAATACCCAAGACTATAAGCGATCTGGGTCATGCTTAACTCCTTATTTCGGACAAGGCTTTTGGCTTTTTCAATACGTTTAAAACGAAAATATTCCATGGGAGACACACCATATAATTGCCTGAAATCATTGTACAGCTTGCTCCTGGATACCCCAATGGATTTAGCCAGTTCCAATGTGCTTGGCGGTGCTCCAAGATTTTTTGATAACAATTCTCCAGCATAATGTCTTCTGTCAATATCTCTTGCCTTTAAACTTGAGCTTTTTTTTCGCTCGTGTTGACCGGATTTGATTTTTTGCCCATCCCCCGGGCCACGCCATCTCCTCCCTTGGATGGGGACATGTTGTTCCCATGGACGATTTTCTCATGTCCGAAGCCGGAGCCGTCACCATTGAGAGGTATGAGCTGGTCGGACCGGACAACAGCAAAACCGTCATACCCTTGCCGATAATCAAAAAAGAGAATAGCGTGAAATCCAAAACCGGCATGTATATCATGCCGGGAGATCTCGGTCTTAGAAAATTTTCCCTTACAAAAGAGACTGCTCCAGGGACCTATCAGGTGATTGCAGAATCAAAAGCCACCGAGGTTAAATCGACCCCGTTTATTGGCTGGTTGGTTGCATTGAGCATTACATTACTTGCCGAATCAAGATTTCCATACGTAAACAAGTTGTGTTTTGCATTAGTAATAATGATTACAATAGCAGTCATGGTGCATATAATAACCGTATCAACAAAAGGCCCTAATAAAGCAGTTAATCCTTCACTGGCGGGATATCTGGTTTTTACGGCGGAGTGTGCAATGGCCGCTGAACCAACCCCAGCTT
>CAKZLA010000334.1 GCA_937124525.1 uncultured Desulfobacterium sp. | reverse complement strand
ATAGTGACTTTCTTGAAGACATAAAAAAAGCCGCTGAAAAATCAGCGGCTCTTAAAAATCATCTTATAATCAGGAATTAGGCAGCAGCTAATTTCTTCTTAATGTTCTTTTTCAGTCTTCTTGCTTTAAGTGAAAGCTTAAGATCACTTGCTTTAACAAGGAAATTATCAAGGCCACCGTTATGTTCAACACTACGTAGTGCATGTGCTGAAATTTTCATTTTTACAGATTGACCAAGCGCATCGCTCATTAGCGTCACTTTGGTAAGATTCGGACGGAATTTACGACGGGTTCTGTTAAGCGCATGGCTTACATTATTACCGCTCATTACAGCTTTGCCTGTTAATTCACATACACGTGACATCATTTTTTCCTTAACTTATATTTCTTATATCAAATGGCCACCTACATGAGAATCGTCATGGGGCCTCATAAAACTTGAAAGCGGTATATAGGGGATAGGACTATACACGTCAAGAAATATAACCACATTTCAACAAAAAATATTCATTTAAATTGTCAGTATCAATGTAGAGTTTATAGACAGTTCATAATCCCCTTGTCCATAAATACAATCAGGCAATCAATCCTTCTATACGCGCTCTTGTTTTCAAGTGAGGGTACGATATAGTTATAGTCATATAAAAAATGGCCTGGCCTATCCCAACAGCCGAAAAAATAAATCCTCATATTCCACCTTTTAAAATTCAAGTTATTACATCAATTACTTGATTCTCCGACCAGCGCCCCTTTCAACATCCACAGCGCCTGGGCCTCTGGTGTCCTCATGTTATCCGCAGCAGCTGCCTCCAACTGGCTCAAAATATCAGGATAATTCCCGATTTCCAGGACAAGGTTTTTTTGCTGTTCTTCCCTGGCCTTTTTTTTGATAGTATTTCGACAAATTTTGCAGACCGATTCAAGCCCTGTTTTGGCGCTGGAATTGACATAAAAAAAATCTGAGGACATCTCTTTTTCCTTGCCACACTCGGGGCAAACGACCGTCTTGACTGGATCTGGTATTTTTACTGCCGGCACATCTCTTTTTTCCGGAAGAAAATCCGGGTCTTTTCCCGGCACCGGCACAACTTTGAGTTTTCTTGGTGTTTCCATTCCCGGGGCCGTTCCCCTGCAAACCCGGCAATCTTTTGTGAGCTGATATTTTCCTTTCGGTGCAAAATCAAAATACTCCTTGGTTGCAGGTTTTGCGACTCCACAACTGCCGCACGTCTTTTTCCCGTTCATAACTTTTTCCTCTTCTTTGGGTTTAGTTAGTGATTCGTGATATAGTTTCAGCCCTACTTCGCACCCATGGCATTTTTCAAGGGCAAAATACCGGACAGGGTATGAATTGTATTTGAGCTGACCCGTACCGCCAGCATTGGCCCGTTTGTCAATCTCCCTGTTCTTTTTCAGGATTTCGGCCAGCTCGGTTTGTTTTAAGATACAGGTATCAGGTTTCAAAAAAGTCGCACCGTATGGTTTACAGATTATTTTTCCTTGCATTTAAGCCCCCTTTTAGGTTCCAGGCATACCACGGGCCACCGGGGTGAACCTAAACACTCGTATGCTATTGATTTTGTGACGATAGGCACCTTGATCTCCCCGGTGTGCAGAGAAGGGCAAAGACAAAAAAATATAAACATGGATAGGATTATGGTTTTCATATATCCACCTTTTTCAGATAAACTCCTGGGTTGTTTTTATCGACCTTGTAAAAAGTCCCATCTGACATCATGGGGAACGGGATAAAACAATCCATGTTGTCATCCTCGATAAACCCATGGGCAACCAACAGATCCGCAATGATCTGAACATCCTTATGAAAGTCGAATTTCCGTTTTGAATCCCTGACAAAGAAAAATTTAACTTTGATCGGCAGTTGGGCCCCTTGGAAATAATCCCCTACCGATTCCCGGAATAGATTCGGCCTGGTGGCGTAATCTTCGACCTTTTTCCCGGAATATTTTTTAATCCCCATTGTATGGAGATATTTCTTGACGGTTTTGGATGGCAGGAGAATGGGTCTTTCATTTTTCCCCTTACCGATGGTGGTCATTGTTTTGGAATTTTTCAAAGAGGGCACATTGTTGGGGATGAAAATCATGAATTAAATCCTTTTCAATGTCACGTTTGCAAGCTGTTTGAGTTTCCCGGCCCCAATCACATTTCCATTTTTAGGCCCTTCAATGACAGCCTGTATCCCGGAGCCCTCATTGGAATAATCCTGATAAGCATCGATAAAATTTTTTCTGAACCATTTCAATTCATCAAGAGTCATCCTGCCTAACATCTGGAAAGACCATGTGTTTGACATCATATAGTCCGTGATAGGGTCTTTAAAATTGTGGGTATAGCCGTTGTAAGGGGTCCAGTTGTGTTTGAAATATTTCATCACAATGTCGTGCTGTTTCGCCGCCTTTGTTGCTGGGTTCACCAGTTCCCCTTGTGCTGACCTTATGGCGTCGATAAACTCTTTTGTGGTGGGAACGGCTGGGAATTTTTCTGTCCGGTTTTTTAACAGCCATGTCCCGGCCTGGGTGATTTGATCGATGGAGTATTCTTTCAAGGCCTCAAATCTGACATGAAGATTGTTATCAGACAAAGCCCCTCCAAAATCCTCAGCAATCCCGTACATGGTCATTGCAAAAGTAGCTCTTGTTTTTTTATCATCTTGCATCTGGAGCCCCCTCTATGAAGCTTTTGCAAGCCTCTTTATTTTTTTCTGACCTTGATTTTCTATCAAAGCCATTAAGTTTTTTTGTTTGGAAGTATTCGGGAGAAGGCCTTAACCAATCTCTTTCCATGGAGATATCAAGACACTCTGAAATTATAAGACCAGCAGACTTACAACCGATCATGTCCCTAAAAAGACCGTCAATCGCTTTGGTTGTTTTGTATCGCTTTGAAGCAACCATGGCCTGACGGTAATTAAAGAACTCAAATATTTTATCCCTACCATCAAGGAACCCTACTTCTATAATTTTTGTTTCCAGATAGGTTTTTAAATTTGGAGATTTTGCCTTGGGGGGATTAAGGGGGGTACTTATCTTTTCTTTCTTTACATTCTTCTCATTCTTGTCTGGTGTCGTTTGAGTGTCGTTTGAGTGTCGTTTGAGTGTCGCTCTTGGATCATAATCTTTGTAATTTAAGACAGTTAACCGTGTCGTTTTTCGCTCATTTATTGTATGAATCTGATTCAGTCTTTTTAGTAGAGAGAGAAACCGTCTTACCTTACTCTTGTCCCAACCCCACCTTAATGCCCAAGTGTCAAGGGATTTCAACGATTCTCCATAATGGCATTTAATAATTGTCATGTTGAATAAAACGTCTTGTGGTTCAGGGTCGTGTTGGACTTCCATCAGAATATCAATCCAGGCCTCAAGCTTTGAGAACTCACGCCGTTCTTTGTAAAACGGGTGGTCTTGTACTTTTCTCCACAAAGCTAAATACCCTCTTTTCATTTTATTCCTTTGGTTCCGTTAAAAGTTTGGTCCAGGGCCACCACCCCATGGCAGATGGTGACTTGAGGCATCCTGGCATACCTGGGGGAGGAGAGAGCCCCCAATTGGCCGGGTCATCACTCTGGCCAGACAAAAACTGGTTTCCCCGTGACCGCCTGAATTTCGGACTTGAACAATGCCCGGTCTGCATTATTCCCGGACAAATGTATCAAGTGGATTTCGTTCACTTTTGACGTGTCGTTCACCCGGAAAAATTCTTTTACGTTTTCCAGGGAAAAATGGCTTTTTACGATCCGGTTTCTGATCTCCTTCGGGACTGCTCCAGACCGGATGTTTTCTTCAAGTGTTTTTACTGAATAATTACACTCAACCATCCAGTAATTTATATCTTTGAATAAATATTTCACATAGTAGGTATCTGTTGCGAACACAAGCTTTGAACCGTTTTTACTAACTATTAAAAACCCGTGGTTTTCAACGTCATGCTGGACCGGGAAAGGTAGTATTTTAAATGTGCCAATTTTGAACATTTCCAGTGATTCAAAAACATGGACCCGATGCCCTAAAACCCCAATACATTTCCGGGTTGCCTCGGACAAATAACAGTCGATTCCGGCCCGTAAAATTTTGTCTGTGGACTTACAATGATCGAGGTGAGAAGGAGATATCAAGCAGCCGGTTATCTCGCTCATTTTAAATGATAATGCCTCCTGAATCCTGGAAAATTGGATGCCGCATTCTATCAGAATATTTGTCGTTCCATCTGATATGCGATAGCAATTTCCAGAACTCCCGGAGGCTATGGTTTTGATGTCGATCATTAATAATCCGGTTCAACCAATTCTTTTGATGCGTCCGCCGCTTCCTGGGCTAAAATTTCAGCCTTTTCAGCCTTGGTTAAGCCGTCTGGCTCCTGCACATCATCATCGCTCGGAATATCAATAAGTGATTCTAGGCCAAGAGAGCTTAGGGTAATAAGTCGTAAAATAAAAAGTGGTCCTGTCTTTTTTGCATTCTTATAAATGAGTTTTTGAAATGGAACATTAAACGTCACAAAACTTAATCCACCTAACGAGGTAACTGCTGCAAATGTAAATGCAGTTTCAGATGAAGATATTGCCATTTTTTCTGCGGATGAATGGAAAGCATTTTCAAAGCAAGAACAAGAAGAAATTTTATTACAATATAGATTAACATTTTTGTCTGATACAGAAGTAAATTGGTGTCCTGCATTAGGAACAGTTTTGGCAAATGACGAAATTGTAAACGGAGTTTCAGAAAGAGGAGGTCATCCTGTGGTTCGTAAAAAAATGACTCAATGGTCTATGCGAATTTCTGCTTATGCACAACGTTTGTTAGATGGTTTAGAAAAAATAGATTGGCCACAGCCATTAAAAGATTCGCAAACCAATTGGATTGGAAGAAGTCAAGGAGCAATGGTTACATTTCAAGTCGCTGCTAATTCTGATAAAAAATCTAACGAAGTAAAATTATCTTATAAAGAGTTAGAAGCTTTAAAAGAATTACGTGCCAATTTATCTAAAGCAGAAACAACGCTTTGGAATGAAATAAAGAATAAAAAAGGTGCGTCAAAATTCAGAAAAAAATATACGGTTGGTAATTTTTTAGTCGATTATGTATGTTTAGCAAAAAATCTAATTGTTGAATTTTCTGGTAAAGAAGATGAAGCAGAAAGAACAGCATTTTTTCATAAAGAAGGTTTCAATGTAATTCGTTTTACAAACGAAGAAGTGCTAAAAAATGTAGAAAAAGTAGTTTCTGAAATTAATTTTGCAATTCAATTCCCAAAAGTTGAAGCAAAATCAGAAACTAATAGTAATGTCATTTCGAGCGCAGTCGAGAAATCTTTAGAAATTTCGGTCTTCACAACTAGACCAGACACCATTTACGGAGTTTCATTTATGACATTAGCTCCAGAACACGAATTAGTGTCACGAATCGTGACAGATGAGCAAAGAAAAGCTGTTGAAGAATATCAGCAAGCAACTGCAAAACGTTCTGAACGAGATAGAATGGCAGATGTAAAAACCATTTCTGGAGCATTTACAGGTGCGTATGCAATTCATCCTTTTTCTGGTGAAAAAATTCAGATTTGGATTGGAGATTACGTATTAGCTGGCTACGGAACCGGAGCTGTAATGGCTGTTCCTTGTGGTGATCAACGTGATTATGATTTTGCAAAACATTTTGGAATTGACATTCCGAATATTTTTGAAAATGTAGATATTTCTGAAGCAGCACATGCAGATAAAGACGGAACTGTAATTGCAAATTCAGACTTTTTATCAGGATTAAAATATAAGAAAGCATTAAAATTAGCGATTTACGAATTAGAAAAAATTGGCGCTGGTTACGGAAAAACAAATTACCGTTTGCGCGATGCTGTTTTTAGCAGACAACGTTATTGGGGAGAACCTTTTCCTGTCTATTATAAAGACGGAATGCCACAGATGATTGACTCAAAACACTTACCCATTGTCTTACCAGAAGTTGAAAAATATTTACCCACAGAAAGCGGTGAACCACCATTGGGAAGAGCAAAAAAGTGGTATTGGTTAGAATACGATGGAGTTGGAAAAACCGTAACCAAAGAAGAGTTTGAAAAGCGCTTGGATGAAGATGCCTTTTTGGAGTGGAGCCGCCACTATGGTAATTATTACGGTGCACTTAAAGAAGAGTTGCACAAAAAGATGCAGGCAGGTTTTGACCCGCATACAGACATTACCTACAGCGGTGCTAAAGCCATTCGTGACTATATGCCAGAAAATACCATTACCATTTTGTTG
>CAKZLA010000333.1 GCA_937124525.1 uncultured Desulfobacterium sp. | reverse complement strand
CGGAAGGGATTTAAGGGGCGGTGGCACCTGGATGGGTGTAACCAAAACCGGCAAGTTTGCCGGGATAACCAATTTTCGTGATCCGGCCGGCTTGAAAAAAAATGCCCCGTCCCGGGGTGCCTTGGTGAGTGATTTTTTGTGTGGGGATGAACCGCCCCGGCGCTATCTTGAAAAGGTTCATCTCTCATCAGGAAAGTATAATGGATTCAATCTTATACTGGGAGATGGTACCGGGCTTTTCTATTATTCCAATTATCAAAACGAAATTCACCGGCTGCCCCCAGGAATTTATGGTCTGAGCAATCGATTTATTGATTCTCCCTGGCCCAAGGTGGAAACAGGGAAAACCCATCTGGCAAAGCTAATCCAGCAGGAAACAGTGGATGATGAGCGTATCTTCAAACTCCTGGAAAATCGGCAGCAACCGCCGGAGGCCCAACTTCCCGACACCGGGGTTGGCATGGAATGGGAGCGAATCCTATCCCCTTTGTTTATTCAAAGTGATATTTACGGCACCCGCTCATCTTCGGTGATCCGCGTGGAAAAGGAAGGGGTAATACATTTCAGTGAGCGGAGTTTTAAAAACCATGAAAATGGTCACCAGGGTGCTGAAACCCGGATATTCAGCTGGCCTTGAAGTTTTAACGGTTCCACAAATCATCATGAAGCAATAACTTAAACCAAAAGCCGGTCCCATGATATACAAAGCTCTCGATTTGCTTCCGGTGATATATTTTACCGAAAATAAATACAATTTAAACACATACCAAATGTCAATTGTTTAAATTGAGCCTGGTAAATAGTTAGAACTATAACGTTTAAAGGGGAAAAATGCAAAAATTATATCAACTCGATATTCCTATTATATTTGACACTGCTATTAGATATATCATTAATATTTTGATCATTTATATCATCATTCTTCTGGTACTCAGTCTTGGAAAGAATCTCTATTCAATCAAAGCCTTTTTCAACGGCAACATAATCGGCAATAATTTATCCGATGCCGTCACAGATATCCTTAGCTTTCTGGTCATGATTGAACTTTTTCGTGGTTTTATAGAATATTTTAAAGCAAAACGGATTCGGCTTCACAGTATGATTGATCCGGCCATTGTTTTTATTGTCCGGGAATTGATAATTCAATTGTATGCCCATGAAAAGATGGGGTGCAATACACTTGTAGGATTTGGAATTTTGCTATTATGTCTGGGTCTGGTCAGGTCTATGGCATTGATGTTCAGCCCTGAAGACAGCACCCGTGATCGATAATACATCCATGGCTTACACGAGCAGACGCGCCGGGCTTAAAAGCTTATAAATAAAAACGCAGATGAACCCGATTTTTTTAACCCGGGTGCAGGGTGCACCTGCGTAGTCTATATTCCTTGACAAAAAAGACAAATTATATCCGCTGGGTGCTAATTTCCGTCGCCGGTAATGGCAAATCCGCTGGGCACAAGTCCCGTGCCAGACGGTGTCCCTGCAATATTGGAAAGGTATGAGCTGCCCAGTTTTTCGATATGCCCGCTAATATTGTCAAAATAATTAAAATGAATCTGTTCCTCATCAATAATCGCCTCAAAAATCTTCATGCTGGTGCTGTCCCCATTCTCCCGACACACCAGAAGAAATTGATTGTAGTCGGCGATCGTATCATCCTCAAGCTCGGCATCAAAGGGAAAAATCCCCTCTATCTGCTGCCCCCGGGTAACCTTTCCGTCGGGCTCTGTGCATGGGTCACCGCCGAGTTCCTTGATACGCTCTGCAAACATCTCTGCATGGCGCATTTCATCAATGGCAATGAGTTTAACCTTGCCAGCCAGCGCACCATAATCCATGTCATCCAGGTTATAATGCTGATTCATGTATTGGGTTATGGCAAGCAACTCCATGGATCGTGCTTTGTTTAAAACATCAATGACTTTTTTCCGTTTTTCTTCCTTTAATTTTTTATCCATTTTCCCTCCTCTGAATAAGACTGTTCATTTCTTGGTTCCGGAACCTGACATAACGGGCTTCTGCCTGGCTCAATAACTGGGACATAATAGCCCAGCATTTATCTTATAACAAAAATTATAAATCAATATTCTGTCAATTTATACACGCGGCATCCTCAAAAGTCCATTTCAAACCGCTAAATGATCAATACAGAACTTGGCATCCTTTACTTCTGACATGAGGTATGCCATATTTTAAAACAAAACAGTAGCATTTGTCCATGGCTTAAGGAAAATTTCACGAACTGCAGGAGAGCATGGAACAGCCCGGGCGGTTGCGGGCCCATTCAGGCCTTTTTTTTGCAAAGGCTTCTTTGCCAGGCTGGTCCTCATAAGGATACCGCATCACGTCGAGCAGCTCATTGACCATGGAATAATCCCCCGCTTGTGCACTGTTAATGGCCTGCTGAGCCAAGTAGTTTCGCAGAACAAACTTTGGGTTTACCTGGTTCATGAGATGTCGTCGGGTATCTTGGGACCGTTCATCCACCGCCAGTCTCCCCACATAGGTTTTCAGCCAGGAAACCATTTTTCTCCGGTAAGTCGGGGTAATTTTCTCCGGTGTGTAAAATGCGTTCATAATTGATGCCATGAGGGTTTCCCCATCCATGAGATCCACTGGCCCCCCGGGAATTGAAATGTCGGCCAAATTCCTAAAAAATAGGGTCATGTCTGTCTCCACCAGAGGCAAAAGATCTATAAGATCCTTTATGAGCGGTTCGTCTGTATCCTTTTTAAATGCCGAAAGGCCCAGCTTTTGGGCCATCATCGCCTGCCACCCACTGGTGTAAACATCAGCATAGACTTCCATGGCCTCCTGAAGGGGAGCAACCTCCCCGATGAGGGGATAGATGGCATTGGCCAACTGAACCAAATTCCAATGGGCAATGCCGGATTGATTACCAAAACAATACCGTCGTCCAGCAGCATCAGTTGTGTTGGGGGTCCAGGTGGGGTCATAGTTTTCCAGCCAGCCATAGGGACCATAATCAATGGTAAGCCCCAGAATGGACATGTTATCGGTGTTCATCACCCCGTGGACAAACCCCACCCGCATCCAGTGAATCACCATTTCTGCGGTGGTGCGGCACACCTGTTTTATCCATTGAAGATAGGTTTCCTTTGAAGGGGTGCCCAGATGAGGAAAATCCGTTTTAATGGTGTAATCCACCAATTGTTTTAATAAATCTATTTCATTCCGGGCCGCCAGGATCTGGAAATTACCGAACCGGATAAATGAAGGGGCCATGCGGCACACCACTGCCCCGGGTTCCTCTTTGGGATGTCCGTCATAAAACATGTCCCGGACCACCTGCTCACCGGTGGTGACAAGACTCAACGCGCGGGTGGTGGGAACTCCCAGGTGAAACATGGCCTCACTGCACAAAAACTCCCGGAGGGAGGATCGCAACACAGCTAGCCCATCGGCGGTGCGGGAATAGGGGGTGAGCCCTGCCCCTTTAAGCTGTAAGACCCATCGATGACCCTGTTGGTTAATCACCTCCCCCAGGTTTATGGCCCGGCCATCCCCCAGCTGTCCTGCCCAATTCCCAAACTGATGCCCCCCATAGCACATGGCAAAGGGGTCCATACCCGAAAGTAGTTCATTGCCGGAAAATACCCGGATAAATTGAGGATTCAGACAGGCGGCTTCGGGCAGATCAATGAGGTCGGCCGCCTCCCGGGAATGGGCCACAAGGGTAGGATTGGACACCGGCACGGGGGTCACCCGGGAATAACAAGCACCTATCACCTGCCGTGGCTGACGGTGGTTGCGAGAATCTTCCGGCAACTCCCGGACAAAACGATTATCAAAGGTCAATTTGTCCAGGTTCTTCTGGTCCTTTTTCCCCTTTTTGATGTCATTTTTTGATTTTTTTTCAGTCTGTGTAATCTGAACATCACCCTGTTTCCTTCCCAAACCTGCTTAAAGTCAGGCATGGCTTTTATAATTGTTTCGTGGACCACGGGGGATCCGGCCCGTGCAACTCATCAAGGCCATCATAGACAATATGATTTAAGATAGGCTTTTTTTAAGCCATGGCAAGTTTTTTGGGGATTTGATTTTTTTGACTGCGATCTCGTACGGGCAGTAATGTTGGCTTAGAATTTGGAAGGGGGGTAGGCTTCTTCTTGGGGGGCAATTCTCCAACTGTTCAGGCTGGCAAAATTATGACCATGTCTTAATTCGTTTTCATACCCTGTAAAATAATTTTAAACGCAATTTCTAATGTTGATTTGACAAAGTTTTTCTGATCATTCAACAAACGCTTGGAGTTCACCCATAGCACCACCCCTGCATAGGCCCCCCAAAGGATATCCGCCAGAGCCATGGGATACTCATTGATATAAACCCCTGACTCAATACCCTCCTTAATTGTAGCAACCATTGAACCATAGGCCAACGCGGAATATTTTTTCAACTGTTGCGTAGCCTCATCCGAAAGATAATGTAAGGCTTCTCCTGATTGAAGATGAAAAAGATTAATCAGGATGGTAGGATCATGATCGTAAACATCCATAAAAATATCACAATAACGCTCCATTTTTTCTTCCACCGGAATCGCACAATCCGCAATTTTTTGATTTTCTACGGAGAAACGTTTCAAAACAGCAATGGACAGGAAGGTATAAAGCTCTTCCTTGCTTTTAAAATACAAATACAGCGTGCCCGGACTCAACTCTGCCTTAGAAGTAATTTCTTCCACAGTCGCGCGATTGAAACCTTTTTCTGAAAACACTTTTCGTGCCGCTTTAAGTATCGCTTCTTTGCTGTTCCTTTTTGCCTGATGTTTACGTTCATTGAGATTCATGAATATTCCTTTATTTTTTAAGGATTGCTCACAACATCGGCCTCGGACACACCGCTGGGAATCCCCTCAGATTTATTTTGTTGCATTTTTTCCAAAACCTGTTCAACCAATTTGAATTTTTGCACTTTACCACTGGCTGTTGTGGGATACTTCCTGGTAAAAATAAAACAAGTTGGAATTTTATGAAAGGCAATTTTATTTTTACAATAATCCTTTAACTCTTCTTCTATGATAGATTTATGGGAGGATAGTTTAACAAACGCATGCACTTGCTCTCCATATTTTTCATCAGGAACACCGACAACCTGCACCTCCATGATATCAGGGTGGGTCAGAAGAAAGGTTTCGATCTCAACAGGATATATATTTTCGCCTCCCCTAATGATAACATCCTTTATTCTCCCTGTGATTATGCAATACCCATCTTCATCCAATCTGCCCAGATCTCCGGTGTGCAGCCATCCTGAATCGTCAATTGCTGTCTGGGTGGCTTCAGGCTTTTTATAATATCCCTTCATTACATTATAGCCCCGTACACACAATTCTCCCTGTGAACCGGTTGCGACCTCTTCACCGGATGGTTTCACAACCCTGACTTCCACACCGGGTAGCGGACGTCCCACGGTTTCAAAACGTTTTTCAATGGAATCATTGGAATTTGTAGCGGTAATCGCTGGCGAAGTTTCGGTTTGGCCATAGGCTATACTAAGTTCAGAGATACCCATTACAGCTATAATCTGCTGCATTAATTGGGGAGTAACCGTGGCACCTGCAATGATGCCTGTCCTAAGACTGGTTGTGTCATATTTTTTTGTCGTCATCTCCTCCATTTCTGCAAGGAACATGGTAGAAACACCATGGATTACAGTGCATTGCAGCTCTTGCACAGTTTCCAGAACTTCCCGGGGGGAAAAAGAGGGAATCGGACACAGGGTTGATCCAGATACCAGGCAGGATAAAATACCGGCCACACACCCAAAACAGTGGAAGAATGGAACCGGTACACAAACGATGTCCCGGCTGTATAAACCCAGATTCCTGGCAAGGCTGTGGGCATTTCCAATAATATTTTTATGTGAGAGCATAACCCCTTTGGGTGAACCTGTGGTCCCGGATGTATAAAGAATATTCACAATGTCTTCAGAATTTACGGAATCCTGACGAATTTTTAATGCCTCATTACTTGTCTGCTTACCCAGCTTGATCATCTCTTTCCAAGTGATAATTCCAGGGTGATTGTCATCTTCCAAAAGGACAATATTTTTCAACTTGGGAAAAAGCCGACTATTTAATTTGCCAGGAAAACTTGTTTTCAACTCCGGGCAAAGTGTCTGGATAATTTTCACATATTCATCTCCTTCCCTTACCCCCCCCACCATGACAAGGGTGGTTGCATCGGATTGCCTGATGAGGTATTCCATTTCAAAACATCTAAGGCTTGTGTTGACGGTAACAATGACGCCTCCGGCCTTGGCAATGGCAAACTTGGCATATATCCATTCAGGAATATTGTTGGCCCACAAAGCAACATGATCGCCTTTGTTTATTCCCAACGCCATGAATCCCTTGGCAGCATCATTTGATATTTCTTGAATTTGCCTGTAGGTTTGATTAATACCTGATTTGTGGTATTTCAAAAATTGCTTGTCACTGAATTGATCTGTTACGATATCAAGCAATTGTCCTATATTGACTCTGTTCTTCTCATACCGGGGTAGATGCATGGAGATATCCTTTTGCATGAATATATTTTATTTAACTCAACTTTCGGGATTGGCAGACCATTCATGCAGCAATTCTGATTATTCAGGATAGTTCGTGGGCCATCGGG
>CAKZLA010000332.1 GCA_937124525.1 uncultured Desulfobacterium sp. | reverse complement strand
GATATTTTTCCGGGCCTTGCCCTGTGCGCCGAAAAACCGGAAATAGATGTCATGGAACAGCCCCCCAGAGATCCGGAAGCACCTTTGTTCGAACACCGGGATTACAAGCAGATGGTGGTGGAATCCACCATCATGACTGGCGGTGCCCTGGCCGCGTTACTCTTTGGCATGTTCCGGTATGGTGCCGGTGCCCGGGCTGGGGGGCTTGCGTTCCAGTCCTTGACCATCGGCCAGCTACTCCATGCCCTTAGCTGCCGTTCCGATACGGCAGGTATCATGACCCGTAAGCGCCTGCGCCGCAACGGTTATCTCAACTGGGCTGTGGGCGGTTCCATCGCCATTCAGATTCTGACCATGTTTGTGACACCCCTGCGCTCCCTGCTGGGCCTGACCGCTATTTCCTTGGCGGACGGTGCAGTCATCGGTGGAACGGCATTGATGCCACTGCTTGTCGGTGAAGTGGGAAAAAGAAAAAATGAACGCAAAGCCCTTGCCGCCGCGCAACAAAAGGATGTTGCCGGAAAATTCGGTGACACTCCCAAAACAGAGGCAACGGACCATGCTGCCCCTTGTGACGACAGCCAGATCATGGACGTCATCAACGACATAAACGATGACCTTTCCCGGGAGCTCCGGGAAGTTGACTACAAAAATCTTTGTAATTGATTCCCCGGAGGGTATCCGGTCCCGAGCTTCATGGAAGATGGCCCAGCCGCAAACCGCCAAACCAAAGGATCGCTTGACGGCTCCGCAACGGATTTATCACCATGTTCTGATCTAACTTTTGAGCAAAGGTGCGGACATGCTGGTGGATGAGGCGGTTTTCATTTCAACACTGTTGGGGATTTCCAAGGTGCTCATCGGAGTGATCATTAGCAGTCTGGGAACCACGGTGCCGGAAGCTACTGTTTCCGGCTATGATGGCGACTCTGATCATTTGCTGGCTGGGCATTCACTTTTCCGGATCGGTTTTCCGAAAGCCTTTTAGCATAATGCTGTTGAGTATTTACGCATTTGTCATACTCTCCAGCTATTTTGGATAGTACCGTCAGGGTGTAAAATTTGTTAGGCTTCCTGCACCATGTGCAAAAAGTCCCAAAACGCACCATGACTCCAAAGATATTATAAGTCCGATCACCATAAAGGGGGAAACCATGTTCTGGCTTTCTGTTTCAACGATTAGTGTGTTGTGTTATTTTTATTGTAAAGGGAAAAAGAGCAAAGCAATGCAACGGGAGCCCCCGGGCGTAATGGATGATCCGGCCGATGCAGCCTTCACCAAAGCCCCGGAGTCCGCCGAGTCGTCATCTTTAAAAGACCGGAAAAACGGCGTAAATGTGATTGAATCAAAGGAAATAAAAGAGCCGGGCGTGACTGTTGAAGAAACCGCAACCGAACCCCATGGGAAAGAAACCTCCCCGGAAGAGGGGTTTTCCGATCATGCCGTTGCAGAAGATGAAGATAAAGAAATCGACGTGACGGAAAAAGAGGATGGAGGGAAAGCCCTCCGGGGAGGCATTGATAAAAACAGGGACCGTCTCCAGATGGAGAGGAATGGTGGGGAAAGTGATTCCCAGGAATCAAACCAGGAGGAGGTAGTCTCTGCCGAACCATGGGAAAAATCTGAACATATTTTGGCCATGGAATCCCTTCCTGAAACAGCAGATCCATGGGAATGGCATACCGTTTATACCCGGGGAATCGAGCATGCATACAAAAACAGAACGACAGAATCCCGGATGGTGGACATTGTCGTCATGTATGGAGGACGCTACCTTGCCCGCTTTCCCCGGATCAAATCAACGGTGTCCGATCATCTGGGGGATCGTGCCCGGGACATATCCGTTTTCAAGCATCTGGCCATTGTGCTGGATGAAGTCCATGCCTATGATGATGCCATCAAGGTCTGTAATACCGCCATCAGTCACGGGATTGTTGACGGTACCCGTACGGGTTTTGCCGGACGTATTAAACGTATTTATCAGAAAAAAAATAGCACTGGATCCACCAGCAAATAGCGGTGCTGACGTCAAATATGGGCACATGGGGGTATAATCTCAAAGTCGACACCTTATGATTGATCGTTACGTAATAACCTGCAATTCGCTCATTTTCCCATAACCTGTTGAATTTATTGATACCAAAAAGTTGGATATCAAAAAAATCATGCTGATATTTTGTTTTGATTACAACCTGTTATAGAAATGAGCGAAAGGGGGGTAATAATAATTTTAAATCAAATATTTACGGTCAATGTTTTTTGAAAGACATATGCTATTTTGTGCATTGTGTTCTCATATCTACCTGAAATACTAAGTCTGGATTTTAAAAATACGGTCAAGGTGTCGACTTTGAGTATATTGTATAGGCAACATCCCCCACGGCAGGCACACCTTTCCAGAAACGGATGTGCATAGCCTCCTGCTGGGTTATCATATAAATGCCGCGATATAGGAAAGACCATTGGCCCCCAATACCTGTCCGGCAAACCATGAAAAAGTCGCCTTGCTCACTTTGATGGTGATTTTTTCGTGGTTTTTTTTCATTTTTAGAACGGTCTGCTGCCGAGGGGCGATATAACATCTGTTTTTATTGAGGACCTCGATAAATTTATCGGAAGAAAGCTTGCGGGGGTCATATTTCACCACCACGCTGCCAGTCAACGCGTTGGATTTTACCTGATACACGCCGTCAATCATCAGCCACTGTTTTACATGATTGAGCCGACTGGAGTCCTTTTTCATTTTTTCCAGTTTAATTCTGGTCCTGCCAGGTACGTTATGAACGATATACATATTAATTTATCTCCAGGTCATGAGCACATCTATTGTCAAACGCCACCGTCATGATAAACGCCCCTGGTGGGACGAACTCATTGACACATGTATATTTATACAGTGCCATTATTCATTTTTCATTAGTGAATTGTAAAAATGATGTTAATTTTGTGTTTAACAAGAAAACGGCATGATGCCGCTCTGTGAAAAGCATCGGGATAACCAAATTTTAGGGCTTGATCATAAGATCGGCCACTCTGGAGAGGGGGCAGGCTTTGTAAAGGCAATGTGCCTGCCTAAATACGTCATGCTCCGTCCAGAATTTCAACTTCTAATCATTTTGTAATAAAATATTAATAATATCCTCATGTGTTTGGTGTTTAATTCTGTTTAAGTCTCAACAACAACCAAAGCCTGGATCCATGTCACAAATTCATACAAAACCAACATATGACAAAATGCCTTTATTTCCCACCATTAACCCCGGTGACCGGAAATCACCCCTGCTTTCCATCCGGGATCTGTCAAAGTTTTATGGCAGGAAAATGGTATTCAACGGTATTGATTTTGATCTGGCTCCCGGCGAGGCCCTGAATATCGTGGGTAGAGCAGGCTCCGGGAAATCCACCCTGCTGCAATGCATTGCCGGGTGTATCCCCCCCACCAACGGCACCATAGGTTTCAACGCGTCACAAGGGCGGATCGACCTTTGCAGAACCAATGAAGCCACGTTAAGAAAGGTTGTTGGCTCCCAGATAGGTTATGTGGTCTGCAATGCTCACAGGCAATTACCAATGGGCGTCACCGCCGGAGGAAATATTGCCCAAGGCCTCCTGACCACGGGTATATGCCATTTCGGGACCATTCGGCACATGGCACGGCAATGGCTGGAGCTGTTTGGCATTGACCCTGGGCGTATAGATGAGATGACGGATACCTATTCCGGGGGGATGTTGAAAAGACTTCAAATTGCTGCTGTACTTGCATCCTACCCCCGGCTCTTACTGCTGGATGATCCTTTTTCAGGACTGGATCGTCCCAGTAAATCTTACATCATCAAGGTGCTTGAAAAAGAGATGGCTGACCGCCAGCTCTCCATTATTCTGGTGAACCGGACCCTTAAAACTGCCCGCCTGTTCAGCCATAAAATCTGTGCGATAAAAAAGGGCAAATTTATCCATTGGGGTGCTGTAAAATAGGTCTCTGGCAACTCTCTTAATCCCCAGCCCCAATCCATTACAGAAATAATGGCATCCTTACATATTACCCCAAAAGTATTTTACAGTCTTTTGGGAAAAAGCCACTTAAAATGGAAAATGTCCTCAGAAAGAGTAAAGTGCTTTTGAACGATGCAGAAATAATTAATTCATAATCAACAGCAAATCAAAATCCAATATTCTTTTGATAAAGTCATTTTTTAAAGATGACTTTTCCCGGGAGACGCTTTTGCAGTTTATCCATCTTATAATCCTTATACATTGACAGGGAGACCCGAAAATGACTTTTGTTTCCCACCAGTACATTGAAAGAGGGACCGCCGATGTCATGACAGAGCCCCTTTACCATGATGTCGTGGTTCAGACGCTATACTCCACCGTGCAGGAGAAAGCTCCATTTCTCTTTAACCTGCTTTTGTCCAGTCGGTTTTCCAGCTTTCTGGGCTTTGTAAACTACGATTTTCCATTGCACTCATTGGGTATGACACCCACAGAGGTGTTGACGCGGCTGGGTATCTGTAAAAAAGATATTCATGGGACTGTGGACGCACTATCCTCTTATCGCAAAATTTTTGAAAGACAAATTCGCTACTGGGCAGTCCGGCCCATGGAAACCCATTCCAAGGCAGTTGTATCGCCAGCCGATGCCCGGGCGTTGTTCGGCGCGTTCAACGAATCATCCAGTCTCTTTATCAAGGAAAAATTCTTCTCCTATGCGGAGCTCATCGGCAGGGATAAGCCAGAGTGGTCCAAGGAGTTCCACCATGGAGATTATGCCATATTCCGGTTGACACCGGATAAGTACCATTACAATCATGCCCCGGTTTCCGGGCGAGTTGTGGATATTTACGAGATTAACGGTCTGTTTCATTCCTGCAATCCTGGTGCGGTGGTGCAGGCGGTTACGCCTCTTTCCAAAAATCGCAGGGTGGTCACCATCATCGACACCGATGTGGAAAACGGCACCGGCGTGGGGCTGGTGGCCATGGTGGAAATTGTGGCCCTGATGATAGGCCGCATACAGCAATGCTACAGTGACATCCGTTATGACCATCCTGTACCGGTGGAGCAGGGGCTTTTTATTCGGGCGGGTCAGCCCAAAAGCCTGTTTCGTCCCGGGAGTTCCACCACGGTTTTAATTTTTCAAAAAAATCGCTGTCAATTTTCCGAAGATTTGTTGAAAAACAGAACACGGCAGGATGTCAGCAGTCGTTTTACCCGTTATTTCAACCATCCACTGGTGGAGACCGAACTCCACCTGCGCGAAACAATAGGAGGGGCCATTTAATGGAACAACTTGTTTTTATAACCCTGCTTGGGGGGATCATTGCCGCAGCCATCTGGTGGGGGGCTGTAACTCTGCCTGGTGAAAAATGGCAGATCATGGCCGTGGTGCCCTCCAGCCCAACGTCCCAGGGTAGCTGTCAGGGCATGAATTTGACATATTACGGCGCATTGAGTGCCACTGCCTACAGCTTTGCTGTGATGATCTTCATTATCCTGGCCACTGCTGCCGGAGTTTCACCTGCATGGGTGGGGATATTCACGGGCCTGATCCTTGCCGTGTGCATACCAGCTTCTCGTATTGTAGCTCGGTTGGTGGAAAAAAAGAACGGCACCCTCACCGTGGGCGGAGCTGTTTTTGTGGGCACACTTACCGCACCACTTATCATTTTTTTTATAAATAACACCCTTGGCATCATTGCCGGGCCGCCAGCCCACGTTACGGTGCTTCTGGCCGCCATATCTATTGCCTATGCCTTTGGTGAAGGGATGGGAAGACTGGCCTGTCTGAGTTTCGGGTGCTGCTACGGCAAGCCCCTGAACCAATGCAGCTCCCGGGTTCGTAAACTTTTCGGCCGGTTTTGCCTGGTATTTCACGGGAAAACAAAAAAGATCGCCTATGCATCGAATCTGGACGGACAGCAGGTTATTCCCATACAGATAATAACGGCCATTCTCTACAGTGCCTGTGCGCTGGTGGGAACATGGTTGTTTCTGGCTGGACACTTTGGGGCTGCCCTGGTGGAAACCCTGGTGGTTACCCAAGTGTGGCGAATTGTGTCAGAATTTTTCAGGGCCGATTTCCGGGGCAACTTCACCATTACTCCCTATCAGATCATGGCTGGGATCACGATTCTATTTGCACTTGCCGTTTCTTTATTTACGGCACCGCCACAGGATTTGCCCCGGCTTTATACCGGGCTTTATACCCTTTGGTCCCCGGGGGCACTTTTGGCAGTGGAGCTTGTCTGGATTATCGCCTTTTTGTTCACCGGCCGCAGCTCTGTTACTGGAGCCAGAATTTCCTTTCATGTACAGGAAGACAAAATATAGATATGAATCTTGATGCGTTAAAGGGGCTTGCCACCCGCCGGAACATGTTCCGGGCCGTGGTGGTCGTGTGTATTTATGATGTGATTAAATTCATATCCGGGTATGACATCATGGAGCGGTCTGGCATCAATCCCTGGATATTCCTGTTCATCGATCTTGTGACGGTGCCGGGGTATTTCATGGGATGGCATAGGCTTCTTAAGTCCATGGGGGAAAAAATTTTTGATCTCCGCTACTTAGTTAAATGGGGCGTCATCACCTTTTACTGTAGCACCGGCCCCTATCTTTATGCCCTCTGGTCCGGCAGAGGTACGGCCTCGGCACTGGTGTGGTGGGTGTTGTTTCTGATTGTCCTGGTTTTAACCGTCAACATGATTCGAAAGATTTGTAAAAAACTATGCCATATCAAACCTTAATTCAACGGAGTACTTGATCTCACCAAATAGAGGCACAATATAGGGTTATCAATGAATCTTAATGCGACTATATAGCTATCATCCCCCTTTTCGCTCATTTTTATAACATGTTGTAATCAAAACAAAATATCAGCATGATTTTTCGATGTCCAACTTTTTGGTATTAATAAATTCAACGTGTTATGAAAAAATGAGCGAATTGCAGGATCATGTGAAGCTATTCTTAGTTCTGTAATAGCCTGTCGGCACGTGGGCTCCCGATTTCCCCCTGAAATCGGATTTTCACTGGTTTTTTTAAAGGATTTTGGAAGCCAGTTCCGACAGCTCAGATCGTTCTCCCTTTTCAAGATTGATATGGGCATAGAGTTTTTGGCCCTTCATTTTTTCAATGATGTAGGCAAGGCCATTGGTCTGACTGTCCAGATAGGGATGGTCTATCTGCATGATATCTCCGGTAAAGACAATTTTGGTTCCCTCCCCAGCCCGGGTGATGATGGTTTTCACCTCATGGGGGGTGAGATTCTGGGCTTCGTCCACGATGAAGAAAACCCTTACAATGCTTCGTCCTCGGATATAGGAGATGGGGGTGATCACGATTTTTTCGTCCTCAAGAAGCTGGGAGATGGGTTTTGCATGGCCATCGGTTTGCCCATTAACCTGATTCTGCAGCACGGTGCGATTGTCATAAAGCG
>CAKZLA010000331.1 GCA_937124525.1 uncultured Desulfobacterium sp. | reverse complement strand
GGTTTAGCCCTCCGAGCTTTAAATCCACCAGCTTGTAGTTGGTGGTCGTTTAATTTTTGCATAGTTTTGCTTAAGATCGGTGTTGATAATGCCAATAAGCCGAGCCCGACCCTGTCTGTTCTGATGATGTTATGATCCGTTTTCCTGGTGTCGGTAGATCAGCTTCGGTGTTTCGATGAATACCTTGGTGTCCGAAGGGACCGATTGGGTCAGCCATACATTTCCGCCAATAACAGAACCGGTTCCAATGATGGTCTCTCCTCCCAGAATGGTGGCTCCAGAGTAAATAATTACATTATTTTCGATGGTGGGGTGTCGCTTGGCCCCCCGCAACTTTTCCCCGGCCCCCGGGGGAAGGGACAGTGCCCCGATGGTGACATTCTGGTAAACGCGGACATTGTCTCCTATGAGACTGGTTTCACCAATGACGATGCCTGTGCCATGGTCAATGACAAACCGTGTACCAATGGTGGCCCCGGGATGAATATCAATGCCGGTGATACTGTGGGCATGTTCGGACATGATTCTGGGGAGCTGGGGCACCTCAAGCCTGTGCAGAATATTGGCAATTCTGTACACGGTGATGGCATAAAGCCCCGGATAACTGAAGATTACCTCATCGTGGCTTTTGGCAGCAGGGTCTCCCTCATAGGCAGCCATTACATCCTGTGCCAGGCAGCGCCTGAGTGCAGGTATTTCTTCAATAACCTTCAGTGTTGTCTGATATCCCTTGTTTTCACATTCAACGCAGGCCTGTCCATATCGGAGGCAGTCATGGCGCAGCACATGGGTTATCTGTTCGGCCAGGATATCGTGGAGCTGGGAAATGGTCTGGCCAATGCTGTACTTCAGGTTGGCCCCATCGAGCTTTTCCCGGGAAAAATACCCGGGAAATAGAATCTCCCGGAATTTGTCAATCATCTCTTGGACGGAGGTGCTGAAGTGGATGGGTTCATCTCCGATGTGGGCAAAACATGCCTCGTCCTCCAGGCTCTGAACAATGGTATCTATCACCCCGGGAAGATTTTCACGTTGTTCAAGAATTCGTTGATTATTGGTTTTACAGGAGATGAGCTCCTCTTTAAGATTCTTCATTTTTTGATGCTTCCCCGATGGTTGAAAGAGTATTGGTGTCTTGGAAAATGGCTTTGAAGAGGTCGCATTTTTTGCATTCAGCGATTTTTCCCTGCCAGTTGCTGTGTGCCTGTCCGCTACAGATGGTGCCGTTGATAAACCAGCATAGATCACCAGATTTAAATTCCCAGGCAGGACAATTATTTCGCTTCGCATCTGGGCAATTGAGCGTCTCCCAGCAGGGCACGTTTTCTGTTTTCCCGTAGGTGGCTCTGAAGACAAGAAAGAGCATCTGTCGTTCGACATGGTGGGGGATTTTCCGCCAGCCCTGTTCGTAGCTGTGTACCGCCTTTATGGATGTCCCAATGAGCTGGGCCGTCTCTTTCTGGGTTTTTTTCAGTTTTGCTCTTATTCTTTTGAATTCAATACTTTCCATGATAGCTCTTTTTTCATTGGTTTTGTTAGAACTGAATACTTGAATCCTTTAAACAAATCACGTCCATACTGGGACCCAGGGTCTTTTGAATATTCTGCCGAAAAAGAAGTGGTGTTCAGTGAATATAGAATGGTTTTTAATGAGGCTAAAATATGAGTATATATATATGGCAGAAAAGCACCATTGTCAACGAGTATTTACCACATTGTGGTAATTTGTGCTTCCGACGAGCTTTCAGTGTGGTGGTGACCGCATTTACAATTAAGTCTGGATTTTATCTATCTATTTTTTGTTAGAAAATAAAGCTTCCGAGTGCCGTCAGCAGAGCCTCCGAGGCGGTATAATACCAGTTCCTGTCTTTGTTGTGTCGGTGGGGGAAATGTCCTTTATTTAAAGGCATTCATTCCGTCCAATGCGTGGGGAAATCTGTCCAGGAATCGGTAAAGGGTGGCCCGTCCCACTCCCAGATATCGGGCTGCTTTGGCTTTATTTCCACCGGTGAGTTTCAGGGCTTCCTGCACCGAGGTCATATTCAGCTTGGTTGATTTTCCGGTGGGCACGGGGGAGAGAAGAGGGGGTTCAGGGCAGGCACCGGGGTTTATATTCCTTAATTCCATGGGAAGATCCATGGGTAAAATTTCATTTTGTTTGCATCGAACAATGGCAAACTGCACAGCATTTTGAAGTTCCCGGACATTTCCCGGCCAGGAATAATCCATCATTACCCGTACGGCATCCTTGGAGAATTCGGGCATTTCCGAGGCATTATCCTTTTTTGCCCGTTCCAGAAAATGGGAGATAAGAAGAGGGATGTCATTGCGCCGATTTCTCAATGGGGGCAGTTCAATGGGAATGACGTTGAGCCTGTAAAAAAGATCTTTGCGGAAATTGCCCTTTTCTACTTCCTGGGAAAGGTCCTTATTGGTGGCGCTGATAATTCTTACATCCACATGGATACTCTTTTCTCCGCCCACCCTTTCCAGGGTACCTTCCTGGAGAAATCGCAACAGCTTGACCTGGATCTGTTTGGGCAGCTCTGCCACTTCATCCAGGAATAAAGTCCCCTTGTGGGCCAGTTCGCATCTTCCTTTTCTTTCCCTGATGGCTCCGGAAAATGCGCCTTTGACGTGGCCGAAAAGCTCACTCTCCACAAGCCCTTCGGGTATGGCTCCGCAGTTCACTGGTACAAAATGAGCACCGGCCCGCTTGCTTTCATTGTGCAGGGCCTCTGCAACCCGTTCTTTTCCGGTGCCGGTTTCACCATTGATATGCACCGGATAGTCATAGGAGGCTACATCCCTTATCTGTTGGAAGAGTTGCAGCATCTCTTTGTCTTTTCCAATAATTCCGGAAAAAGCGGTGAGTTCCTCGGCTTTGGCGGCCAGGGCGTCATGTTCGGTGGTATCTCTAAATGAGGCAATGACCCCTTTTAAGATACCTTGATCCATGATGCCGGTGATACTCATTTCAAGATGTCGGATCTCACCATCCTTGGTGGTGATATTCATGGGATATTCAATTTTATTCTTGAAATCCGGGACAAGTCCACTGCTGCAAAAAGAGCAGCGTTCTCCGCAGAAAGGCGCTTCAAAAACCTGGTGGCAGTCATTCCCCAAGGCTTCTTGTCTGGAGTATCCGGTTATTTTTTCAGCCGCTTTATTGAAAAAAACAATTTTGCGATTCATGTCATGGGCAATAATTCCGTCCTTGAGATGATCCAGAACCAGTATCAGGCTTTTTTTATCAAATATGAGACTTTCCATTTTTTCCCCCTGCACCCATTCTCCTTGTCCATAAACGGCATGGGATATTCTATTAAGAGATACAGATGTGTATCACAACCATTTGCCAATTACCATAAGAATATCCACTGAATGAAAATTAAATTCTGGAGAGTTTATGGCTACCGACTGAACCCGGGATACTTTCAAAGAATTTTATGTGGAAAATCAGATTTTGCCCCTGAATTTAAGACTCCTAAAACGCTTGATTTTAAAGCCTGTCCGCCTTAAGTGGGTATCCGAGTTTTTAGTGTGGGGTCCACCGGTCTACCACTTGTTCCGTCCGAAGTGGCCCACTTTGTAATTAATTAAGGTCCAAAGTCCGCCTGAACAGGGCATGGCGGGGGGGGATGTTGTGGTGCTACAGATTTTGACAACCCGGGGCTTTACAAGGGGAGCATGAAGGCTTACTCTTTAACTTCAGTTTTAGTGTTACTTTGCGGGTGAAAGGGAACAGGCTTGTTTAAGGCGTTATTAATCCTGATTTCTGCAAGTCGGAAACTCCCGGAAACAATGTCCATGAATCAAGTCTGACCTTCCCCCAAATAGATGTCAACACAGAAAAACGTATCATCGCGTGAAAACAAAACCCATTATAAAAGGAGAGACATCATGACACAGATTACTTTGAAGGGCAATCCCATTGAAACCAACGGTCCTTTGCCGGCAACTGGAACAAAAGCGGCCAACTTTACCCTGGTGGGAACGGACCTTGCGGACGTGAATCTCACAGACTATGCAGGCAAAAAGGTTGTTCTCAATATTTTCCCCAGCATTGATACACCCGTATGTGCCGCTTCTTTAAGGCGTTTTAACCAGGTGGCAGGCGATTCTGAGAATACCGTGGTGCTATGCATTTCAAGGGATCTTCCCTTTGCTCACACACGCTTTTGTGAAGCTGAAGGCCTGAAGAACGTGATTCCCCTTTCCGTATTTAGAGACCATGATTTTGGCAAGGACTACGGTGTGAGAATCACCACGGGACCTTTGGCATCTTTGTTTGCCAGGGCCATAGTCATTGTTGATGTGGATGGAAACATTGCATATACAGAGCAGGTGCCGGAGATTGCCCAGGAACCTGATTATGACGCAGCTTTGGAAGCCCTTGGGAAATTGTAAGCGGAGAAGCCTGCCGATTCAGGCTTTTTTTATATAACTGCCACGGGCAGACCGTATTGGGAACCTTGGCCTGCCCACAACGAAGTATGAAAGAATATTAGACATACCTACTCTTTTATATAAAACCCACATGGCTGTAAGCACCAGCCACAACTAAAAATGAAACTCTAATAATATCAGTATGTTGGGCGGAGTTTCATATAAAACACCCATGCCCTGGCGGACACAACGAATATTGAAAAGGCTATCATGCCGCCCCCCCGACGGGCAATGGGCCCGG
>CAKZLA010000330.1 GCA_937124525.1 uncultured Desulfobacterium sp. | reverse complement strand
AGCTCCAAGAAATACAGAAACGTGAAAAAGACGATAAGCACAATATTTATTTTTGCGGCTATCCCACCCTATACAGCTATATTTATCATTTAGCGCCCCAGGTATACATTGTGCTCACCCTGACCCTCATCATGCTGGCCACATTGCTCTTCTATTACTTTCGGACCTGGCAGGGGGTGGTGTTGCCGTGTCTTTCCGCAGCCCTCAGTGCCGTATGGGGCCTGGGCTTCGCCAGTCTTCTCGGATACAGCCTGGATCCATTGATCCTCGTGGTTCCTGTAATTATTACCGCACGGGCCATCAGCCATGCGGTTCAGTGCATGGCCCGATATCACGAGGAATATCTTCGCCTCGGCAACAAAAAGGATGCGATTATCAAAGGTTACGGCGAGTTGTTTACGCCGGCCACGCTGTCCATTGCCACGGATGCCATCGGGGTGTTGATGATTGCCGTGGCAACTATTCCACTCATGCGTCATTTAGGGGTTTTTGCCTCTTTCTGGATCGTCACCATCGTTGTGAGTGTGCCGACCCTGAGCCCCGTCCTTTTGTCACTGCCGTTTGTGAAACCGCCGAGAAAAGATGTGCTGGAGCGTGAAAGCTGCGGCAAGATGTATAACCGAATTGCAGCAATATTGCTGAAAACATCCGTGGGAAAGGGGCGGTGGGTTGTTCTATGCGCCATTGTTTTCATTTTTGTGGTGGGCGGCAATTATGCACGCCATCTTAAAGTCGGAGACACTGAAGCTGGAAAAGCCATCCTCTTCCCGGATCATCCCTACAATCAATCCTTCGAGTTTTTCAATGAAAACTTTGTAGGCGCCACCCAGATGGTAATCATTGCCGAGGGAAAAGAAAACGGAGCTATTAAAAACTATGAGGCACTTCAGGCCATGGAGGATTTTCAATACTTCATGCAAGAAGAAGGTGGGGCCGGTGGCACGTTGACTTTCAATAATATGATCAAAAGTATATATCGCATGTTCCACGAAGGTCACCCCAAATGGACCATTTTGCCCAAAAAAACCCGGGATCTGGGGCAGATCGGATACCTGATACGCAACAATGCAGCACCTGGTGAGATGGACCAGTGGGTAGATAAGGACTGGAACAAGGCAAGCATCACGTGCTTTTATAAGAAGTATAACAACGAAGTGATAAAAAACGCCATTGCCAAAGCAAAAGCGTTTATAGAAGAGAATCCATCTGAAAAGGTAACCTTCCGTCTTGCCGGCGGGTTGATGGGAATATTGGCAGCTGTGAATGAGGAGGTGGAATATTCCTATTGGGTGTCGATGGTTGTAGTGTTTTCGGCGGTACTACTGCTGTGTATCTTGACCTTTCAATCCATCAAGGCCGGATTTATCCTAATTATTCCCTTGGCCATCTCACAGATTCTTTCTGAAGTATTTATGTATTTCATGGGTATAGATCTTAACATCAACTCACTGCCAGTGGCGGCCATTGCTGTGGGGATCGGCATCGACTACGGCATCTATCTCATGTCTCGGATCTCAGAGGAGTACGCCATCACCGGAGACTATAATCAATCCAACCGTATTGCCCTGGAAACCACCGGTAAATCAATTATCTTTACTGCCACCACATTGGTAGCCGGTGTTATTTTCTGGGTATTTTTAGACTTGCGATTTCAAGCAGAGATGGGATTATTGCTGGGGTTGTTGATGTTGCTCAACATGGTGGCAGCATTGACAATCATTCCAACGCTTATTCCCTTATTCAAGCCCAAATTCGTTGTATACAAAGAAAAAATTGAAATAAATCAATTATCAGAAGGCGCGCGGATAACAATACAACATTAAGGGGAGAAAGATGGAAAAAATTTTAAAAACTGTCATTTTTGCCATATTTTTTTTGTCAGTGACCATTGGGTCAGCGTGGGCAGTGATCACCGCCGGTGCTCATGATGAAATTCAACTGTCAGGGAAGGTGCAAACCCGCTTTACTTTCAACATGGAAGATCATAGCGGATATACATCTCCTAAACTATCTGCCGGAGAGATGATTCAACATCGAAACCTTATTTACTTGGAACTGAAGCATCAATTGAGTGATGACGTGAACTACCGCTTATTGGGCAGAGGCTTCTATGAGGGGATATACGATTACGGTCCAGACGAATATCAGGCGGTTCGGGATGCAAATGAGAATGAGATCGAAGACTTTTCAAGGGACGTCGACCTTTGGGAAGGGTATGTGGACATCAAAAAGGATAAACTGTACCTCAGGCTCGGCAAGCAGATTATCTCTTGGGGGGAGACCGATCTTTTTCCCATGCTGGACCGGATAAACCCGCTGGACGATACCTATGGTGGGATTTTTGAAGACATGGACGATCGCCGCTTGCCCCTGTGGATGGCTAAAGGGATATACACCTTCGGGGATGTTGGTCCGTTTCAATCCCTTGCCATAGAAGGTTTTATCAATCCGGCATTTATGGATATGAAAGTCGCACCTACCTCTCCCACTGGTACGCCCTATGCCTTCCCCTTCCCGGCGTCGCCTTTTGCCGTACGGACGATAGAGCCGGATGATCAGATCAACGACAGTAGATGGGGCTTTCGACTTCAAGGGATCGTTGCCAACAATTACAACTGGTCCATCGCCCGTTATGAAACAGACAACGATTCACCGGCGA
>CAKZLA010000329.1 GCA_937124525.1 uncultured Desulfobacterium sp. | reverse complement strand
CCTCATTGTCCAGGCCGGGGACTGGGGGCGATATCTCTCCCGCTCGGATCTGGAATATTCCCGGGAAACAGGAGTGGTTTTAAAAAAATATCAATTAATTCCCGTCAATCTGGAAAATAAAAAACCAATGTCCAACCTGGTGGACCAGACAGCGGATCAAACGTTCCAGGAAAAAATCCCCCCCCATGAAAAAATGACGGCCCTTCTTGCCCCCTATGCTGCAAGGGTTCAAAAACAATTTAAAAAGCAGATCGGCACTGTGGACGGTTATTTTGAAGGTGATCGGGATGTGATTCGAAAACAGGCAACCAACCTTGGTAATCTGGTGGCATCTGCCATGGCATTCATTGCCGGGTGTGATATTGGTATCCAAAACAGTGGGGGCATCAGGGGCAGTCTTGCAAAAGGGCCGGTGACCTTCCGGGATCTCATTAAAATCCACCCCTTTGGCAATACCATCAGCCAGGTGACCCTCACCGGCATTGAACTGAAAAAATATCTGGAAAAAGTGCTTTCTTTTCCAGCTGGTCATGGCAGTTTTGCCCAGACCTGGGGAATCTCTGCCACCATTGAGGGCGGAAAAATAATGCAGGTAGCTGTTTCCAAAAAACCGGTGGTGGATACAAACTTGTATACCGTGGCTCTGAATAGTTTCATTGCCACCGGTGGAGACGGATACCCGGATATGTCCAAACATTTTTCCTATGTGGATACCGGGTACACCATGGATCAGGCCATTATTACCCTGTTTGAGCATCGAAAAATCGTGACCTGCATTGAATTTCAAGCACAAAATCGTATCAAACGATAGTTTATTGATGACATTTTCTGGATTGGATGCATGGCTTGTAAATTCTATAAGGGTTGTTAAAAAAAAGAGTTCGTTTTTATTCAAATGCATGTTATATAATCATGTTTCATTAAAAACCACAGGGGTATGATCCTGTGGTTTTTTATTTTAAGAATAACTCCCATGGCAGATCCGGGTGTTTCTCCGGGGGCTGCCCACAACAAAAGATGAAAGCGACTGCTTTGGTTTTTTTACCAAAGGCTTTCATCAAAGGATAAAAGCATATGATCTGTACCACCAACGTCACCCTGGCCTATGGCAAACGGGTTCTATTCAAAGACGTTAATATAAAATTTGCCCCGGGTAACTGTTATGGACTCATCGGCGCCAACGGAGCCGGTAAGTCCACCTTTCTTAAAATTCTTGCAGGGGATATTGAATCAGATTCAGGAACTGTGTCTGTGGGTTCAAAGGAACGCATTGCCATGCTGCGCCAGGACCACTTTGCCTTTGATGAAGAAACGGTGTTAAACACCGTCATCATGGGCCACAAAGAGCTCTACACCATCATGGCCGAAAGGGATGCCCTGTATTCCAAGCCGGACTTTTCCGAAGAAGACGGCATCAAATCCGGGGAGCTTGAGGTGGAGTTTGCAGAAATGGACGGCTATGATGCCGAACCCGAGGCTGCTGTGCTGTTAAACAACCTGGACATTCCCGAATCCCTGCACCAGAAGAAGATGAAGGAGCTGGAAGGCGGGGAAAAGGTCCGGGTGCTCCTTGCCCAGGCCCTGTTCGGCAACCCTGATGTGCTGTTGCTGGATGAGCCCACCAATAACCTGGACATCAAATCCATTGCCTGGCTGGAGGATTTTCTTTACCGGTTTCAGAACACGGTGATTGTGGTGTCCCATGACCGTCATTTCATGAACCAGGTATGCACCCATATTGCCGACATTGATTTTGGCCAAATTGCGGTGTACGTGGGCAACTATGATTTCTGGTACCAGGCAAGCCAGCTGAACCTGAAGCAAAAACAGGCGGAAAATAAAAAGGTGACCAACCGGGCCAATGAACTCAAGGCCTTTATCCAGCGGTTCAGCTCCAATGCCTCCAAATCAAAACAGGCCACCTCCCGGAAAAAACTACTTGAAAAACTTACCATTGAAGACATGCCGGTGTCCTCCCGAAAGTATCCTTTTATCTCTTTTACCCCGGAACGATCCTGCGGCAACGTGATTCTGGAAGTGGAGGGGTTGTCCAAGACCATTGATGGCGAAAAGGTGCTGAACAATGTTAGTTTCATTGTAAACGGCGGGGACAAGATCGCCTTCATGGGGGCCAACAGTGTGGCTAAAACTACTTTGTTCCAGATTCTGGCAGGAAATCTGGAGCCCGACAGTGGCAGCTTCCGCTGGGGCATCACCATCAGCCACGCCCTCTTTCCCAAGGAGCACAGCGGCTATTTTAATGGGGATTGCAGCCTGATCCAATGGCTTTTGCAGTTTGCCCCTCCCACGGAAGGAGAAAGCTTTGCCCGGACATTTCTGGGTCGCATGCTCTTTTCCGGTGAAGAGGCCACAAAAAAAATCAGCGTCCTCTCTGGTGGAGAAAAAGTTCGGTGCATGCTGTCACGGATGATGCTGGCCGAGTCCAACGTTTTGGTGCTGGATGAACCCACCAACCATCTGGATCTGGAATCCATAACTGCGTTAAATAACAGCCTTGTAAAATTCAAAGAGGTGGTTCTTTTCACTTCCCATGACCATGAATTTGTCAATACCGTGGCCAACCGCATCATCGAGATCACCCCCGGTGGCGTCATTGATCGGTTCATGACCTTTGAAGAATATCTCAAAAGTACGGAAGTTGCAAAAACCCGGGACGCTTTGATGCAAAAGGCTGCCTGACATCTAACTCTGAAAAATAAGCATTGACAAAACCACCGTCTTTGACTGATACACAAAAAGCACCCCATACTATTGTCTGGGGTGCTTTTTGTATTTATACTCGATGATTAAACCATCGCCCTTGGTGTCAGGCTTGCATTACCTCTGTCCCAAATTTGAGATAAGCAAGATAGAATCAATAATGGGGTGGTTTTTCATCTGCCGGGCCATCACTTCCTGGAATGAAATCTGAAAACTCCCGGGTACGTCTTAAAACAAGCTCACATATGGCACCAAGACGCTCAATCTCTTGCTGCTGCTCGTAAATTACCTCATTCAGCTCTTTGATGGTCTTTTCCTGAAATGCAATTTTCATCTCAATATCCATCAGCCGATCTTCGTTCATTTTATTTCCTATATTTCATTTTGAGTCTTGGTTCCAAGTGCCCCAATTCTAATTGACTAATAGAGTCACGCCTTGGACATGAACTTCCTGGTTTCAGTATGGACCTTTACCATTTCCCCGGGTTCAAGGTATTCCGGGACCTGTATCTCAATCCCATTGGACAAGGTGGCAGGTTTAGTCCGGGCCGTTGCACTGGCACCCCTCATCCCCGGTGCCGTATCTGTCACTTCAAAAACAAGGGAAGAGGGAATTTCAAGGGAGACCATGTTTTCATCAATGATAGTGGCCAGAAGTCCTTCCATCTCATCGGAAATCCACACCAGTTCATCGGCTATATCCTCGCTGGAGATCATGTACTGGTTATAGTCTTCCTTGTCCATGAACACATGCAGATTTCCATCGGGATATAGGTATTGCACCGAGCGTTTCAGAAGATCCACCTCGGGGAGCATATCACTTCCCTTAAAGGTATCTTCATATTTCTGCCGGGTTTTTACATTGTTGAATCTGACTTTGTAAAGGGTGACAGCCCCCCTTGCCGTTGGGGATTTCACAGTAATGTGTTTTACCACGTAAGGGTCACCGTTGATTTCCACCACATGGCCTTTTTTTAAATCACACGTATTGGGCATTTCTTTTTGTACTCCTGAAAACGATTAAACAATTAAACAATAATTAATTTTAGGTCCGATAGTTTGCGCCATCCAGCACGTTTCGGACGGTTTGTGACAACTCTTTTCTGAGTACAGGTTTTCTTAAAATAGCCTTGATATTAAAAGCAGTTCCTGAACCATCCAAAAGCTTTTTGCTGTAACCTGTGCATAAAATAACAGGAAGGTCCGGTCTGATTTCCAGCAGTGACTGCGCAAGTTTATCCCCTGTCAAACCGGGCATGGTCATGTCTGTGATGACAAGATCAAAATTATGGGGTTCTGACTGGAAAACGGCCAAGGCATCCAAACTGCTTGTTTGGGTGGTGACATGATACCCAAATCGTTGCAATATATTTTGGTGCAATTTGACAATGGGCAGCTCATCATCAACAAACAAAATTCGCTCAGTACCTGTGGGTAAAATCTCTGGTGCTTGGGATTCACCAGGCACCTGCTTTTTTGCCGCTGGCAGATAAAGAACAAATTCGGACCCTTTGCCAATCTCACTTGAAACAAAGATCATTCCACCATAGGACATGACAATACTATGGACAATGGCAAGGCCCAGACCGGTCCCCTCTCCAGTATCTTTTGTTGTAAAAT
>CAKZLA010000328.1 GCA_937124525.1 uncultured Desulfobacterium sp. | reverse complement strand
CTGGGTCTGATCTCGGAAAAAGGTCTTGATCTCCTTTGTCACCAAGGCCTTCACCGGACCTCTGAACCGGCGAATCTGGGGAAGTTCGAGTCGTCTTTTCACAAACAGCCTTGCCGCTGATGTCTGGGCCCGGGACACCCCTTTAAAATAAATGAGATCTGCTGTAATCATCAGCACAAAGATCATCACCAACACAAAACTTAACAGCAAGCCCATGTGAAAAAATGCTTCAAAAGCTGCCCCCTGCAATGCCGCCATCACGGCATCATAGCACCAGGTGCTGGGCAAAAAGACAGAGGACGGAGCCGTCATGGATTTAAAATAAAAAAGCGTTGCAGAAAAGGCTTCGGGGTCCACCAGCCGCTCGGGTCGCAATATGCGAAGGGCAACATATAGCAGGATAAAAACAGACAATCCAAGAAAAACAAAGATGGTACGGATGCGACTGGCCGGTACCAGAATCACCACCCCCATGACCACCAAGGCCCCCAGGGCCGATGCCACAAAGGAGAGCAGCACCAGTGCTCCCACCACAGTGATGTAAAAAAACACCCCAGGACTATACACCACGCCGTAGGAGACAAACACCGGCAGGGTAAATAAAATAACCATCCAGGAGCTGTCCAGTGTGATCTCCATCCACCGGGCCAAAAAGATGGTGTACCCTTCCACTGGCATGGCATGGACCAGTTTGAGATCCTTTGCCAGATAAAGTTTGGAAAGGGAATTTAAAATACTGCTGAAAATCAGCAAAGAAAAAATGGTAACAATAACCATGGAAAGAAACTTCCAGGCAAGGATGTCCCCCAGCTGTTCCACCCCACTGAAATATCGAAGTATTCTCAGGCAAATTAACAATGCCCCCACCCAGAACGCTGCGCCCAATCCTCCGATGATCATAAATTTTACGATCCCGGCATTTTTTTTCTCCCCCCTTGCCTGGTTCAGAGTGCCCCACCAGCGGGGCTTTAAAAGTGTTTGTATATTATTTGCCACCGCCCTTTTCCTCCGTTAAAATCATAAATACCTGTTCCAGATCTCCCCCATCGGAGCTGGCAAGGGCTCTTAACTCCCCAATGGTTCCCTGGGCAATGAGATGTCCCCGGTGGATGACCCCAATGCGATCGCACACATCCTGGGCCACCTGCAGGGTATGGGTGGACATAAAAATCGTGACTCCCCGGGCCGCCAGATCCCGAAGCAACTGCTTCACCATTTTGATGGCAATGGGGTCCAGCCCCACCATGGGCTCATCCACCACCACCATTTGGGGATCATGCATCAGGGCCGCTGCCATGATCAGCCGCTGCTTCATGCCATGGGAAAAGGATTCAATGAGCTCGTCGGCCCAGTCCAGGAGGGAAAACTGGATTAAGCTGGACTCTGCACGGTGTTCAAATCCATTAGATTTCATTTCGTACAGATCCCCCATGAATTTTAAAAATTCCATGGCGGTTAGTTTTTCATAAAGATAGGGCCTGTCCGGGATATAACCGATTTTCTTTTTGGCCTCCCTGGGAGATGTCAGCATATCAATGCCACAGATGCTCACCTTCCCTGATGTGGGCACCAGAATGCCTGCCATCATGCTTATGGTGGTTGTTTTCCCGGCCCCGTTGGGACCGATGAAACCAAAAATTTCGCCCCTGGGTACCGCAAGGCTCAACCCTTCCACGGCCATGAATTTTCCATATTTTTTGGTTAAATTTTTCAGTTCAATCATGTTTGTTTCCTGATCATTTATAAGACAGTACCTCAAGTTTTATCTTTCCCATCATCCCCATCAAATCCAGCTGGGATTCCTGGGAACCCGCCGTTAAAGAGATATGGGTGACATCTGCCGGGATCTGGTTAAACAGGGCATCCACTGTGATCCATCGTCCAATGAACACCGTATTCCAGGCATGGTAATAGAAACTCCCCTTGAGATACACCAGCCCTGCTTCGATACTCGCAGGGATACCCACGGAACGACAAAAAGCAGCCATCAAGGCCGCATGTTCATTGCAATCCCCCATCCTGTTTTTTAAGGTGGACAGGGCATTGGGCAGGGAAATCACCGGCTGTCTCCGGATATTGGCCTGAATCCAAGCCACGAGTTTGCCAATGTTTTCAAGGGGGGTGTTCGCAGGAGAAACCAATCGCCGGGCGATGCGCTGGATTCGATCATCATCGGACTGGATAAAAGGCCCTGGCACAATAAATTTTTCAGCCACTCCGGCGATTTCTTTAGGGGGGATGGAGGCAGGTAAGGTACCAAGGGTTTCTTTTTTAATGGTCAAAATATCTTTATTCCAGGTTTGACGATGCTGTGAAGGTCCCTTGGTAGCCAATGATATTTTTTTTATGTCCACGCCTGTCACTTTGATTTGCAGATTTGTAAGCGCACCCGGATCATGGAACTTTACGATGGATGGTACGGAGACCAACGTGGTTAAATCAGCCATTCCTTCTGGGGCAATATCCCCAATTGCCTCCTTTCGGGTGGTTTTCACAAGGGTGATGCCAAGCATGCCCTGCTCTTTTAGAACCTCTCCTTCATCATCCACCCAGGCCGATTGGCTGGCCCCTTTAAAGGACAATGTGATCTTCCGGGCCAGTATTTTTTCACCGTCCATGACAAGGGGATCTGAACCCACCATTTTCACCGTGGCAGGGGCCTGCCCCATGGTGGAGGGATCAAACAGAAAAATCGTCATTTCATTGCCGGGTTTAAGGCCGGATGCCATCGTGGCAGGAAGAATGGCACTGGTGAGATAGGGTCGATTTTCAAGGGGTATTTCAAGGGCATTTACCTCCCCTGCCCCATCGGCATCGGTGGCGGAATGGGTATAAAGGTGAAGGCTGTTTTCCTTTACCTGTCCGTTGACGACAAAATGAAAGCTCCCGGAAGCAATGGAAAATTGAAATTTTTCCATTGCAAAATCCTTGTTTGTGGTGCTTGACGACACCACCATAATTTCCTGGACCAGCCCCATGGTGTTGATGTTCATCACCGTTTTTTCATCAATGAGATAGCCCCCCCCCCTGGCAGTTGTCAGACGGCGGTGGCTATACCCTATTTTGGTGTCATTTTGTAAAATATTCATCCATGTTTCACCCGGCGTCTGTTCTGTCCGCATGGCAGCAGGATTTTTATCCTTTGTTGCAACAGCATTGTGATGCAAACCCAACCGAAAATACATCATTGCAGTAAACAGCACAAAGGCGGCTATACCCGATATCCAAAATGTTCGTTTTTTGTAAATCGCCACGTTTTTTTATTTACCTCCTCATTGGTCAGCCACCATGCCTTTAATAATGTCGCCAATTTTTCCCAGGGCCTGCTCAGTGCTTTTATCCCACCCGTCTCCGTAACTTGTTTTTATGTACATATCAAATTTTGTTGTAAGAAGGGATATTTCCATGGTCGTTATTTACGGGCTTGATCATAACGTCGGCCACCTTGTGGTGGAACTTTAATAGTGAAAAGAATAAACACTATTGTTCCAAGTATTTGCTATGGTTAAAAATTTATCTTCAATATAATGGCACATCTTATGATCAACCCCTTATTTACGATTCTTTCCAAGTAAACAGTTGTTTTTTATAAATCAATATGATTAAAACTTGATGACCCTGTCTTTTTATCTTGACAATGAAAATAAACCTGAGCCCATTGACCATGCTTAATCAGAAAATTGAATGATCGAGGACCAAGGAAAGAATATGACCACAGAAAATGCACCCTTCACCATGACCATTGACATTCGTTTTGCCGATACCGATGCCAACGGCCATGTCTTTTTTGCCAATTATCAAACTTTTTTTGACACGGCTTTTTTAAAATATCTGGATCACATCGGTTGCAGTTTTAAGTGGTTCATTGATAATCATATGAATTTTTATTATGTGGAAGCCACCTCACAGTTTAAATCCGCACTGACCTATGGCGATGAGATTGCCGTTTCCGTTAATATTTCTAAATTTGGCAGGACCAGTTTTACCATTTCCTTTGAAGGAAGAGACTCTGCCAGTGGTCGCCTTGTCGCCACCGGACATATTGTCGCCGTTGTGGTGGACAAGACGACTGAAACGCCTGTTGAAATCCCGGAAGCATTCAAAACAGCGGTCGGCACAGTGCAAACCCTATAACCTCCCCCCTTACTGGACTACGCCCTTCCCTTTCAATGCAAGAATATCGTGGGCATCATATCCCAGCCCCCGGAGGATATGGTCTGTATGCTCTCCCTTGTCTGCCCCCCGGGTGCGGGTACCGGGACGGCATTTCCCGAAACGGGCCGGATAGCCCGGTACATTTATCTCTCCCAGGCCGGGGTATCTGGCTGGCCGAACATAGCCGTTGGCCTTTGCCTGGATATCATTTTCCACATCCATCACCTTCTGGATGGGGGCGAACATGAGCCTGGCGGCCATGAAATCCGCCATCCATTCGTCCTGGGAGCGGGTGGTGAAAATTTCATCGAACCGGGAGGTCAGTTCATCCGAGGTTATGGGTCCCCCTTTTTCATTGGTGAATTTCGGATCACGGGCAATTTCAGGGACACCCATGACCCGGCAAAAGGTCTCCCAGTACTTTTCCTCGGGATGGTGGGTGCACATCACCCATTGGCCGTCCCCGCAGCAAAACATATTCCGCAGGGGAGAATGATGGGACCGGTCCGCCGGCACGCAGGGATCAATTTTCAAGGTATTGGCCAGCATCAGGTTGATATGCTGAAGCCATAATGACGACCCGTACAATGAGACATGGACTTCCTGGGAAATACCCTGACGCTCCCTGGCCAGCAGGGCGGCGAGTATGGCATGGGAGAGACTGATGGCCGTGGCTTGGTCAAGCAGTCCGATGTGTAAGGGAGCCGGTAACTCCACGCCCGTGGAGAACATCAGGCCGGAACAGGCCTGCCCCAGGGAGTCAAAAGCGCCGATATCCTGCAGGGGGCCCTCCTGACCATAACCGGAAACACTGGCATGGATAATCTTGGAATTGAGTGCGCAGATGGACGCATAGTCCAGATTCATCTTATGGGTGGTGCTCTTGCGCAGGTTGATGATGAACACATCCGCATCCCGGATCAGGCGGTTGAAAATCTCCCGGCCCGCCTCAGTATTAATGTCCAGGCAAATATTTTTCTTGTTCCGGTTAGACACTTGAAAGGTAACACTCCGTCCGTCAGGCCCGGCCATGTCTACGGCCCCAACCTTGGTCCAATAACGGATGCCGTCTCCCACCGGCGCTTCCACCTTGATCACCTCTGCCCCAAGATCGCCCAATATGGCTCCGCACCCCGGTCCTGCATGAAACACGCCATACTCAACGACCTTTATCCCCTCCAGGGGCAGAGGGGCGCCATCCCGGTCGTCTTTGTCATGGTAACTGATTTCCATTCACTCTCTCCTTATTTATTTAGGTATGAGTCCTAAATAACATATCCATTTAAAAATTGGGAAACACTATCCTTCAACGATAGCTTGTTCTGAAATGGGCAAATTATTTAAGACTGAGTCCTAAACCGATATATGAATTCATCATTGCAGCTACCGTAACTAACCTGTCTGGCGTTATAAAACAGATTTTGGAAAACTTTTCAGTATTTATTCAGTGTCAAAAAAAAGAGAGTATTTATCCATGGTATAATAATATACACTCGGTGAAATTTTACTCGTTTGTTTTTTGATGGCAGATGATATATATTACCACAAGTCCGGTTAAGAATATTGATATTATTATAATTATAAATAAGGGATTTAAGTGGTTTCAGCGGTTGATTTGTTTTGTGGAGCAGGGGGGTTGACGCATGGTCTAATAGCTGGAGGCATTCCGGTAAAGGCGGGCTATGATATTGATCCTGCATGCAAATTTCCTTACGAATATAACAACAATGCTTTATACATAAAAAAATGCATTACCGAAATAACGGGGAATGAAATCAATCGCCATTATTCGGACAGCAGTGTAAAAGTTTTGGCGGGGTGCGCTCCATGCCAGCCATTCTCCAAGTATTCACACGGTTTACCCAAGGATCAAAACAAATGGTCCCTTCTAAACAGTTTTGCCCGTCTAATAAACGAATCTAAACCGCAAATCATTACAATGGAAAATGTTCCTCAATTGACAAGACATGATATTTTTAAAAAATTTGTCAAAAATATAGAAAAACAAAATTACAGCGTCTTTTATGAAATTGTTTATTGCCCGGATTACGGGATTCCTCAAAACAGATCCCGCCTGGTTTTATTGGCCTCAAAGTATGGTAAAATATCATTGATTGCACCTACTCATACAGAAGATCCAACTAAAGTGACGGTTCGATCCGCTATAGAAAGTCTCCAGCCCTTAAAGGCAGGAGAAATGTACAAGGATGACCCTTTGCACCAATGCAGAAACTTGTCTGAAAAAAATTTAAAACGAATCAAGCATTCCAAGCCGGGGGGGACATGGCGGGATTGGCCGGAAAAGTTAAGGGCCAAATGCCATCAAAAGAAATCTGGAGCAACCTATCCAAGCGTTTATGGCAGAATGGAGTGGGACAAACCGTCTCCAACCATAACAACACAGTTTTTTGGTTATGGTAATGGTCGTTTTGGTCACCCCAAACAAGACAGAGCTTTAAGCTTGAGAGAAGGTGCCCTCTTACAGACTTTCCCAAGGACATATCAATTCATGCCGGACGAAAGAGGATTGTCAACTCAATTGATCGGTAGAATGATAGGAAATGCTGTACCGGTCAAGCTGGGTGAAGTAGTTGCAAAGAGTATTATTGCCCATTTGAATTGTTTAAATATCTTTGATTCCTAAGATAATAGTCTATATTTTCAATTATTTTTTCCACATACGCAATCGTTTCATCCTTGTACTCCCTGAGTTGGTTCAAATCGTATGAGCGGCCTACCTCAGAAAAAGTTAGATTTCCATGGGCCAAATCGTTTCTATAGTCCTTTATGCTACGGAGCTTTTCTCCATGCTTGGTTCTGTTCGGATCTGTACTATATGAGAAACCATATTGTAACGCTGTCCTTTTAATAAGCTCACTGTCAATATTTCCAGAAAAAAGTTTTTTTTCCGACATGCTAACTTTTAGTAATTCTTTAGCAATGTCACTGCTTGTTCCATTATGGAGGATATCTATTCCAATATTGCTTTTACAGTCGACCAGGATCTTTTTTCTAAGTCGAGACCCCAGTTGATTAAAATTGATACCATAAGAATCAATTTTGTCGTATATTGCAATAACGCTTTCACGCATGGTTGATTCAACCATATTATACAGCATCAAAAAAAATGATGCCTTCAAGATCTTGTTTAAATCTGTTAAAATAGAATTGTCTTTTAAACAGATTTCTTCCGATTCGATATTTTGCAATAATTCAAAAAATATTTCAATTTCATTTATTTTTCGGTCAAAATCATCTTTAATAGACTCCATCTTTAAGCCCCCAACAACTTGTCTCTTACAAAATTCAAACGGGTATGGAAAATTCCGACATTGTTTGCACCATCGGTTGTCGTCACTTTTTGGAAGTCATCCGAATACAACCATTCTGTTACATCGGCAGGCTTCAAACCAGGCTTTTCCCTCAGTGCCAAGGCAGCTCCAACAGCAATCGCCTCAAACCTTGTTCGTGGTGTTGACTTTGCATTCTCTGTTTTTTTGAACCCATGAGGGAAATGTTCTTTAATGAACGACAATGTTTTATTAAACTCATCGCAATATTCTTTAGCGTCAAAAGAGTCGTCTTTTGTAAATTCTTCCAAGTAATCGTTAAGAAAAGGAGCAACAGTTCCTTTATAATCATCCTTTTTGTTGAGGTAAGAAAAAAATCTTAACGCCAATTCCTTGTATTCACCTGAATTTTTCTTAACCTCCGAAACAGGGGCCAACTCATGAAATAGCACATTCTTAGAACAAAAGGTAAGCACTTCACTATAAAATCTTGTATCGGCAAGTGTAGAACCATGACGTTTTTCTTGTTCAACCAGGTCCAAACTCCCAGAATTTATTCTTTCAAATAAGCTGCGCCTCGTCATTTCATCGCATTTTTCATCCAACTCTATGACACGAATTGGAATTCTTTTAAAGCGACGCTGTCGTGATTTTGGCAGATCTTCAAATGAAAAACCGTTTAATTGTTTCAACAGCTTTAACTCTTGCAATTCCAGGTCATTATTCATAAATGCATACAAAGTTCTTATTCTTTGAGAGCCGTCAACAATTTCAACTCGACCGTCAATTTCAGGATCATCTTCATTGCGAACATCTGCCGTAAAGATATAGGGAATTGGGAAACCCAAGAGTAAAGATTCGATTAATTTAGACTGGCGTTTTCTATCCCATTTAAAATCCCGCTGATAATCAGGAATAAATAATTCATTTTTATCATATTCCAATTCCTCTGAATATAGCCGCACAATATGTTCAACAGTAAACTCTTTGGTTGCGAAATCTATCTGGCGTTGTTGTATTCGAATTTCGGCATCCGCTACTTCTTTGGATTGATTGATCTTTGATCTTAGCAAAGCCACTTGAGGAGACTCTTCTTTTTCCGCTTTCTCCAATTGCATTTTCAGATCATTAAAACTTACTTCAGACATAATGCGCACCTTTATTTATAATTATTAATAACAAAACTCCAAATTGTTACATAATTTTAGGGATATTTCGGCATCCTCCATATGCTCCCAAAAGACTTTACAGTCTTTTGGAAAAAAGCCCCTGCAAATGGGGAATGCTCTAAGAAAGTGTAAATTACTTTTGAAGGATGCCGATACTTCTATTTAAATAATACTGATCATTATTTATCATTCACGCGGATAACTAATTTTCCAAAATTCCCACCGCTCAACATGCCAATAAACGCCTCTGGAGCGCTTTCCAGCCCATCCACCAAATGCTCCCGGTATTTTATATCACCCTTGGCCAGCCACTGGGACATATCCTTTGCAAATTCATCGTAACGGTGACCATAATCATCAAAAATAATGAACCCTTGAACTTTTAAGCGTTTGACCAGAATGGTGCCCATCAAACGGGACAGTCGGTCCGGTCCTTCGGGAAGCTGTGTGGCATTGTACTGGGAAATGAGCCCGCACACAGGGATTCTGGCCTTTGTGTTCAGCCGCGGCAACACCGCATCAAACACCTTACCCCCGACACTCTCAAAATAGATATCAATTCCCTTGGGGCAGGCATTTTTAAGCTGTTGGGCAAAATCAGAAACACGGTGGTCCAGACATTCATCAAACCCAAGGACCTCTTTTGCGTATTTACATTTTTCAACCCCCCCGGCAACACCGACAACATAGCAGCCCTTCAGCTTGCCTATCTGCCCCACAGTAGCACCCACAGGGCCTGTGGCCGCAGCCACCACAAGGGTTTCCCCGGACTTGGGTTGCCCAATATCTAACAATCCCATGTAGGCTGTAAATCCCGGCATCCCCAGTATTCCCAATGCATGGGAGGCATTTCGTGGATTCTCCCCCAAGGGCATCAGGTCGGTGCCATCTGAAAGGGCATAATCCTGCCACCCACTGTTACCAAGTACCCACTGGCCTGCCTTGTAATCAGGGTGGCGGGAGGATTCAACCTGACACACCGTCCCCCCACCATGACGTCGTCCACCTGAACAGGATCTGCATAGGAAGGAGCATCGCTCATCCTCCCCCGCATATACGGATCAAGGGAAAGATATTCAGTGCGCAAAAGCACCTGCCCTTCAGAGGGTTCTGGCACAGGTATACTCTCCAGGCGAAAGTCCCCGGGCTCTGGAGAGCCCTGGGGGCGACGGGCCAATACTATACGACGATTGTGTTCTTTATTCTGAGACATGGTCACCTCCTTTTTCCCGCTCCTTTTTTTCCACGGGGCAATGCAATGCCTCTTTGGTGAAGAGGGTTGAAAAACATTTATTGCATGAAATGCATCTGGCCTTTTCCCGGTCCCCTGATTCCCATCTTTTAACCAAATGAGGTTCTCTGATAAGGGGTCTTGATAGGGCAACATAGTCTGCAATGCCAGAGATTACAGCCTCCTCGGCAATATTATAAGAAAGAAAACCACCCACCAGGATAAGGGGAATGTCTATCTCCTTCTTAAATGCCCGGGCAGCCTCTCTGTAGTAGACTTCACGTTCTTCTGACTTTGAGGTGCCAGCTCTGGAGGGAAGATATTTTCCAGATTCAAAGGTGCCGCCACTCATCTCAATGGCATCCATACCACGGTGTTCAAGCATCTGACAAACCGTTATCATCTCATCTACGCTCATCCCATTTTCAAGAAAATCTTCGGAGTTAATTTTAACCATTATGGGAAAGGAGGTTCCCACCCGTTCTCTGATCTCTTCGTAAACCTGGACAAGCAACCTTGCCCGGTTTTCAAGACTTCCACCATAATCGTCATCCCTTTTATTATAATAGGGCGATAAAAACTGGCTAAGCAGATAACCGTGGGCTGCATGGATTTCAACGGCATCAAAGCCAGCTTTTACAGCTCGATCAGCGGCATCACCAAAGGCTTTAATGGTTTTGTTAATATCATCCAGCGTCATGGCTGACGCTTTTTTAACCTCTTTTTTAAAAACATCTGTCGGGGCAAGGGAGGCATGGAGGTCTTTTCCTATGGCATTTTTTCCGGCATGGGCCAGTTGAACGGCAACAACACCCCCATTTTTATGAACCGTCGAAGCAACTTGCTTTAAGCTGTCAATCATCTCATCGGAATAAATACCCAGCTGACAGGGACCGGCCTGCCCTTCCCTTGTCACATAGGCATGACCGGTTATAATAAGGCCCACCTTCCCTTGGGTAAGTTGTGCCATGTATTCCAACAGGCGGTCAGTGGTTCTTCCATCCAAATCTGCCATGGCTTCATAGGTGGCGGATCTGACGAACCTATTTTTTATCTCTATTCCATTTATTGTGGTTGTTTCAAATAGTGTGAACATTATTTTCCTTTTCCTTGATGATCAAATTTTCATTAAACAAAATTTTATATATGACTTTCTGCTGGTTTGAGAAAGTAATCAAACAAAAGCCTTATACATTCTTTTACCGGAGTTGTGGTGTTCGCTATTTTCATATTCAACAGCGCCCCTTCCCAGGCATTCCAGATAAAATCAGTTAAATCCTCAGCTGATATATCATTTCTGATGGTTCCCATGGCTTGCCCTTGCCTGATATAATCTGACACCCAGGTTTTCCAGGTAATGGAGGCATGGCGCATTTTTTCCCGGCAAACCTCGCTGACCTCGCTGATTTCTGCCGCCAGATTACCTATCAGACAACCCGACCTTACCTTGCTTTGCTCGTGATGGGAGATTATCATCTCAAAACTGTGGCGCAATGCAGCAAGCGGTTCAGAAGGCCCGCTGGCAAGAAAACCATCCCAAAGGGTGCTCAGGCCATCTGAATAAAATTGAATTATCTCAACGGTGAAATCTTCTTTACTCTTGAAATAATTATAAAATGATCCTTTGGGTACACCGACTTCATCAACAATTTTCTTGATCCCAGTTCCATTGTAGCCGTTTTCCGCAAACAGTCTCAATCCTGTCTGAAGAAGCTTTGTTCTGGCCTCTGTTTTTTGTATTCTTTTTTTCATAGTCTTTATTATATGACCGGTCGTCTTAAACGTCAAGACTATTATCTAAAAAACAGTAAACAAGACAACTTCGGGTATCCCTTCATATAACCTACATGGCAGTAAACACCTGCCACAACGAAAATTAAAATTCTCATGATCCCAGTATATTGGACGGAGTTTCATATAACTTGCCACGGGCAGACCGTATTGAGGATTTGGCCTGCCCACAACGAAGCATGAAAGAATGTTAGACATATCTACTCTTTCATATAAAACGACCATGGCAAGTTCCTCTTGCCACAACAAATAATGAAAATGGTACTATGCCGCCCCGGCGACTACCCTGACCGGAACGGGAACGTTGGGGGGTATTTTTAATACGATGCCCAACTTTACATATTTTTTACAACTTGTTTACAACTCCATGACACATGGTTTAATCAGTGGGAGTAAGGTGAACTTAACTCGACGCTTGAGTAAAAGATTCACCCACAAAAAGGAGAACATCCATGAAACATATCATTAACATTTATCCCAGACTTGCCATTGGTTTTATTGCAACCATAACTCTCTTTGTATTCATGATTTCACTTGCGGTGGCAGCCTCCCGGCAAGAGACCGGGGTGGTGTGCCGATTAAAAACCGACAGGGATATCTTCCCGGCAGGGGAATCCCAGAATATCGTTCTCAAAATCAGCCTGGATGCCCCACTACCACCGGCAGACATCCAACGACCTGCCGTGAATATTGCTCTGGTGCTGGACCGGTCTGGTTCCATGAACGGCACCAAAATAGAACAGGAAAAAGCTGCGGCCCAGGAGGCCCTGAACCGACTGGGCTTAAAGGATATATTTTCCCTGGTAACGTACAACAATACCATTCAAACCATTGTACCGGCCCAGGAACCAAGGCACAGAAATGAAATCAGAAACACCATCCGTAAAATCCATGCCGGGGGCAACACCGCCCTTTTTGGCGGTGTCAGCCAGGGAGCAGCAGAAATCCGGAAGAACATTGGAAATGACTATGTCCACCGCATTGTTCTTTTATCCGATGGTCTTGCCAATGTGGGCCCAAGCACCCCGGAGGACCTGGCTCGACTGGGAGCAGCATTGATCAAGGAGAACATCTCCGTCACCACGGTGGGAGTGGGAGTAGACTATAATGAAGACCTCATGGCAAGGCTCTCCCAGAAAAGTGACGGTAACACCTATTTTGTGGAGTCCAGTTATGATCTGCCCGCCATCTTTACAGCAGAACTGGGGGATGTCCTCAATGTGGTTGCAAAAAAGGTAAAAATCATTATTACCTTGGCAAAAGATGTCATACCAGTGGGTATCATCGGCAGGGAAGGCAGAATTAACGGCAATCGCATAACGCTTTCCATGAACCAACTCTATGGCGGCCAGGAAAAATATGCCCTGGTGGAGGTAAAACTGCCAGCATCCACACCGGGATCACATCAAAAAATTGCCCAGGCCGATGTGTATTACGAAAATCCGTTTACCCGTAAACAGGTTCAATCATCAGGGGTTTCCCACATAAAATTCAGCAGTAATCCTGCCAAGGTGGCAGCTTCCACAAACATTGATGTGGTACGGGAGTATCAACTCAATCTCAACGCCCTGGCCCAGGAAAAGGCCATTGAATTATCTGACAAGGGACAGAAAAAAAAGGCCGTGGCAGAACTGAAAAAATCTGCGGGTAAACTCAAAGAAATGGGTGCCAAATATAAGGATGAAATTCTCCTTGAAGAGGCAGACTCCATTGAAGATCAGGCCCAGCGCATTGAAACCGAAGGAATGAGCAAAAAAAGCCGCAAGGTGCTTCGGACCAACTCATTTCAAATGAAAAACCAACAGCTTTTAAAAAAGGAATAAAAGTGGTAATGGGATAATATGACAAGCAAGCGAACTATATTCCTGTTCTGGGCACTGTTTCTGGTGCCCACTTTAATCGTGGCGGCTTTGGCCTTGAGGCTGTTGCTCCATGAACAGGAACGCCTTAATCGTTCGGCCCTGCTCTCATTATCCCAGCAGGCTGAAACCGTTGCAGATGCCATCCATGTAACGGTCCAGGCAGTCCAGGACAACATGGGCATATCCCTGCTGCGACTTTCCCCGGCGCATCGGTTGGAACAGCTTAAATCCTGGGAAATGTCAAATCCCCTGGTACGCAACGTTTTTATCAAATATAAAAATAAAAAATTGACATATCCTGGGCCGGGCATGGCTTCCACCCCGGAAGAGAGACGGTTCATGGCCAGATATGAGGCCCTCTTTTCCGACAGGCTCCCCTTTGATTTTAATGATATGAGGTCAAAAAATGAAGTTGGAGCCACCGTGTCACCAGGAACCTTGCCACCGAAGTATTCGGATTATAAGGATATATCCGCCGGTAAAATGGAAACAACTCCTCGGGCAGAAGATAATAATTTACAGCAAAGACCCGCTGCAAGAAAAAATCTGCTTGCCCTGTCGAGATCTCCCCAGCAGGCCATGCCCCAACAAAAAATTGCCACTATGCCGGGGGAAATTGCCCCTGTCAGCCCGGGAAAAGCAATGGATGAAAAAACCGGATGGATTCCCTGGTTCAGCGAAAACCGCCTGTTCATACTGGGGTGGGCCCAGCAGCAGGACAACGGACCTGTTTATGGCGTGGAACTGGAATTAATGACCCTGCTGTCACGGCTGGTGGTGGATTTTCCACAATTGCCCGATGACAACGCCGCACTGGTGCTCATGGACGGTAATGCCCATGTCATGCATCAGGCAGGCAGGCTGGAGATAATTCCAGGGACAAAACCCCGCACATCCATTGCCATATCCCCCCTGCTGCCCCACTGGTCAATTGCTGTGTTTGTCCATGAAAAGGGAATTGTGGCCACCCGGGGATTTTTATATATCTCCTGGATACTTCTGGGTATATTTCTTGTTTCCATCATTTCCGGTGGGGCACTTTTAACCCGCCTGACCCTGAAAAATATGGAGGATGCCCGCCAGAAAACCTCCTTTGTCTCTTCAGTGTCCCATGAGCTGAAAACCCCTCTGACCAGCATCCGCATGTATGCCGAACTCCTACAGTCCAAACGTATAACCGATCCTGGAAAAACAGAACATTATCTGTCTGTGATGGTGACAGAAACCCGTCGCCTCACCCGGCTCATCAACAATGTGCTGGATTTTGGGAAATTGGAGCAGGGCAAAAAACAATATCACATCACCTCCTTTGACCTTTCACAACTGCTCAGTCAGATCATTGATGCCCATAGTATCCGAATTAACAATCAAGGACTTAAAATCATCCGTCAATTTATCACCGGAGACAGCAGCAATCGCTTCACCATAAACTCCGATGCCGATGCACTGGAGCAGGTGATCATCAATCTGATGGACAATACCTTGAAATACGCAGACAGCGGCAGTTTAATTCAATTTATCCTGGAGATAGAACCACCTGCAACAAAAGATCACATGATTTTATTAAAGGTGTGCGACGATGGCCCGGGAATCCCCGCAACCCATCACACCGCCATATTTGAAAAATTTCACAGAGTGGATAATTCATTAACTGCAACACATCCCGGATCCGGCCTGGGCCTGAGCATTTCCAGAAAAATTCTGCGGGATCTTGGGGGGGACCTGGTGCTTGAACCGGGACCCGCCGATTTGGGGTGCTGCTTTACGGCAAGGATTAAAACAACATGACGCATATCCATATACTTGTGGCTGAAGATGATGAAAATATCCGAATGGGACTTGTGGATATTCTGGAAAGTGAATCCTACCGGGTGACACAGGCCGCCAATGGGGAAAAGGCCATGGAATTGTATAGAAGCAACCCCTTTGATCTGATTCTCCTGGATATCATGATGCCGGAAAAAAGCGGTTATGATGTGTGCCGCGACATCCGCACAACAGACCCGCAGGTTCCCATCATCATGCTCACCGCCAAGGGTGAAGAGATGGACAAGGTCATCGGGCTGCATTCCGGGGCAGATGATTACATCACCAAACCCTTTGGTATCCATGAATTACTGGCCAGGATTACCGCGGTTCTGAGACGTTCCAGGCTCCCTGGAAAAAAGAATATGGATACCATGGATGCCAGTGATAAAGGAAATGGGGAGACACCCTATGAAGATATTTTTTCCTTTGGTGAATATCTGATCAATGGGAAAACATTTAAAATAACCCCAAAGCCCTTGGCAATGGAATTGATGTCCTTCACACCGGGAGAATCACCCCCTTTGAATCATGAGAAAAAACTGGCAAAAAAGAGTCCTGAAAAAAGTAATTCCAAGGTAAAGGATGATGCATTAAAAAATAAAAAATACCAGAAAGATTTTGCTGGCATTGATATCACAGAACGAGAACTGAGATTGATCCAATTTTTTCACCGGCATCCCGGAGAAGTGTTGAATCGGGATACCCTGTTAAATGAAATCTGGGGAATAAATTACCTGGGGACCACCCGTACCCTTGATCAACACATTGCAAAACTGAGAAAAAAGATAGAAGCAGATCCTTCCACACCCAGAATCATCACCACAGTCCACGGGATTGGGTATCGGTATTCCCCCACATAAGCCAGGGGCAGACCTTTTTGGTCCGCTGACACACCTGAGACAAGACAAGTTCTGTTCTGTTCTCCTGTTTAGGGACTCAGAAGTTTTTAATTTACCGCTTAATAATGAGACAACTTATCATATAGTGGTCGCCAAGGATTTATAAACGGTAAATCAATAAGATCTGATTCCCTTAGAGGATTGTATTCAAAAGATCTGGATAATCAGTAATTATCCCTCTAATTTTCCATCTGTACAGACGCTGCATATTTGTTTTTTGATTAATGCTCCATGCATCTCCAAGGTCTCCTTGAAAGATTCCAGTGAGTTGCCTGGGTGTCTATGGGGAGAGCCCTGGTGACCAATGATGATAAAATCAGGCAATTTTCCGATAACAGGCTTTATCTTATTTGGCCTGGTTATAATGCCTGAAATCATCGCTGTTAAGTGCCACAATAAAATAACCAGATGAAGGCAAAAATTTTCAGAATAGGTTGACCAAAAAGAAAATATATCAGATTAAATGGCCCTGGGATAAGGGCTTTTTTTATAAAAAAAACAGGCGGAGAGAGTAGCAGCTCTCATCCGCCTTAAAAAATGGGGGCTGATAGCCCTCACAAACACAGGGACATGATACAATTTGTTGAAGTAATACTCAAGGAAATTTTTCATCAAGGCAAAGATTATCAATGGAAAAGACCATCGGAATGCCCCAGATGCAATTCAAGCGGTAAGATCTGGAGTCATGGATACGTAAGTGCTATTTTCACCGGTTTTATTATGCCTTTGTTTTTAAAGCGATACCGCTGTCAGGATTGCGGTTGCGTGATCACCATGAGACCGTCAAGCCATTACAGCCGTGTCCAATCCTCTCGAGAAACCATTCGTTCAGCCCTTCAGCACCGAATAAACACCGGCAGATGGCCTGACTCCGGTGATGGCGCACGAATGCGTCACTGGCTCCGGAATCTGAAACGTCAGGTGATGGTGATTTTAGGGTGTTCGTGGTCGTCCGGGCTGATGGCAGGTTATGATAAATTGATGGAGAAGGGTCGGAACCCAGTGAGCAGGTCCATCTAATCCGGCATCAGAATCAAAAAAAGCCCACTCCACCAAAGGCTTCCTTTGAAAATGGTTTGAGAAGCAGATATTGAGGTTCAAACCAACATTTTAAGGAGGTCTCATGGACGAAAAACAAAAAATAGATGTCGCAGTCTTCCGATATGCCGTAATTCAGGACTTTGTAACCGGGATTGATCTGGAATATGGCAAGCAAGAACAGCTGCTCCAGGAGAAGTGCGCCCGCAAATGGCTGATTCCTTTTTCTAACAAAACCAGTATCGGCCGTAGTACATTGAAGCGCTGGATACGCCTTTACCGTTCCAGCGATGGAAAACTTGACTCCCTTTACCCCAATGACAGGGAAGATAAAGGTTTGCCCCGGGTACTTGATGACGATGTGTGCATGACCCTTTTGAGACTGAGAAGGGAACTGCCGGAAACCTCAGTTACCTTTATAAGGGAACGTATCGTGAAGGAAAAACTTTTCCCTAAGATTCCTTCCATTTCCACGCTGTATCGTTTTTATCATCACCATGATCTGATGAAAAAAAGGATGCCGGCGGAAGATCGTCGAAGGTTTGAGGCAGAACACCCCAATGATCTGTGGCAAAGCGATGTAATGCACGGCCCCCGGGTGGAAATTACCGACAGGCAGGGGAAGAGTTATCTGATTGCCATCATTGACGATCATTCCCGGCTGATTGTGTATGCTTTTTTTTATGCCTCGGAAAACACCAGTGCCTTCATGCATGCGTTTGAAAAGGCTCTCCTGGGTCGGGGATTGCCTCGCAAATTTTATGTCGACAATGGCAGTGCTTATCGATCAAGACATCTGATGCATACCACAGCATCCCTTGGTATTGCGCTGATTCATGCCCGCCCATACAAGCCCCAAGGAAAAGGAAAAATTGAGCGTTTTTTCAAAACCGTGCGCTCACAATTTCTGCCCGGGTTTACCGGCAGCACCATTGAGGAGCTTAATGAAGCCTTTGCTGCCTGGCTGGAAGAGTACAACAACCGTAAACACTCGGCCACCGGCAAAAAACCACTGCAGCGGTTTGCCGATGGTATGGAGTGTATTCGCCCCACCCCTGCCGACTTGCGGGACTATTTCAGGAAAAAGGTGCAACGAAAAATCACAAAAGACCGAACCATTATGCTGGACAATCACATTTATGAAGGGCCGGTGGAGCTTATCGGCAAAAAAGTGGACTTGCTCTTTCATGAGGGCGAGTACGACCAGATAGAGCTAAGGCACGGCCAGAAAACCTACGGAATTTTAAAACCGGTGGATGTACATGTAAATTGCCGCATCAAGCGGGATAAAAACAGTAAGCCTGTGATTGAAGTTGACAAACCAACGGCTCAAACCGGTGGGGTATGGGGAGGTGGTTCATGAGTGTAAATGCCCATCGTTTGTTTTTTCAACTGCACAAAGAACCTTTTGTATCCGATATCGCCCATAAGGACATTTTAAAAACCAATGAAATTAAAGGGGTGGAAAACCGCATCCATTATGTCGTCAATTTAGGTGCCATAGCCTTGATCACCGGAGATATTGGCAGCGGTAAATCAACGGCCCTTCGGTATGTTTCTGGAAACCTGCATCCTTCGGAGTACCGTCTTATTCATGTAACTGCTTCAAATGGTTCCATTTTGGAACTCTATCGTAATATATTGGGTGAGTTAAACCTGGAACCCACAGGCACTTCCCGGGTGGCTATGGTTCGAAGGATCAAGCAGGAGGTACTTGACACCATCAATAAAAAAATGAAAATTTTGCTGATCATTGATGAAGCATCCCTGCTGCGACTGGAAGTTTTTACGGAACTGCATACCCTGACCCAGTTTGAAGGCGACTCAAAACCCTTTCTGCCCATGGTTCTGGCAGGACAAGCCAATTTAGTGGATAACCTCAAATACCGCTATGCCATGCCCCTGGCATCCCGGGTGGTGGCAAGATGTCATTTGCAGGGGGTGAATCAACAGGGCATGGAAGATTATCTACTGCATCATCTGATCATTGCCGGAGTTGAGAAAAATCTGTTTGAACCGCCTGCCATCACCGCCATTCATCAAGGTTCAGGTGGTTTGTTCAGAAAGGCCAATCACCTGGCCAGGGGCGCTATTATCACGGCTGCCCAAAATAAACAGAACCTGGTAACCGCGGAACATGTCCGCATTGCAGCAAGTGAAATCTTCTAATTCTTATTTAAATGAGGCCCCGGATATTCCCTCCGGGGCATTTTTATACATGGAAAAATTATTCTGGAAACTGCGACGTTTCTTCAGCAGCACTTGTCACTTGGCGGTACTTGACATGGTAGCTGGCAAAAGATGGATCGTAGACTCGACATCTCGCAACATCCCCTACCTCAAGGCTGAAAATGCTCGGGACAGGCATATTCTCATCCAGCCGGTGGAACAAGACACATACCTCATGGCCGACGATATCACCCCGGATCTTTTGCAGCAAAATCACAAATTATGCAACGGCACCTGGAAACCCGGCAGGATGGTGGTGGAAACTTCTCCTGGCAATTTTCAGGTGTGGATACATACCCATCGCCCATTACCCCTTGAAGAAAAACGATACTGGTTAAAAAAAATGAAATCTGATCCCGGAGCAGATCCTTGCAATAGATGGGGCAGATGCCCGGGATTCAGAAATCGAAAAAAAAAATATCGTGATACTTCAGGCTATTATCCCCTGGCCAGGCTCGTCTGGGTCGACTGGAAACAAACAGCTCACATTCCAGCTCCCATTCTTGCCACACCCCAATATAAAACCTCACCCCTTTCCCATCTACCCCTGGAGGGGGGCGTGTGTCGTCTTCAAAATATTTCCCGCTGTTCTTATAATCGCAATGATGAATCTGCAACTGACTTTGCTTATGCCATGGCCCTCTTTCGAAGGGGAATGCATGAAAACGATGTAAAGTGTAATCTCTTGGAGCATAGAGATGACTGGAAAAATCATGCAGGGCCAAGACAGAGGGAGGCGTATTTGAATAGAACTCTCTACAAGGCCAGAAAAATTGTTGAATCGTCTTGAAAGCATGACCTTATTGGTATAAGATTGTTTCGCCAAATGTGACCATTGTGTGAATGGCTCATTCTTTGTGAAAATTTTTCAACTTGGTCAAAATAATCAGAAAATATTTGTCCATTTATTCTGACATTCAACAATCGCAAGTAAAATATAAAACCCGGCCAGGCATAGACTCATTTTCAATATTGTTTTCATATGAACCCACTATTCCTTTTTTGTTAAACCGAATAAGCACTCAAAAGTCGTTAAATGCCGGGCATTTGTGTTAGACCACTACAGCGGCATGCCCTACGGCTTGCATCTCCAGTAAATAACGCTTGCAACTTTTAGATTGTAAAAAATAATTTTTGATAAAAATGACAGCTTGTGGAGATTGCCTGAGCTGAATCAAGGCTCATTATCCTAATGCAGAACATTCAGAACCTGGAATTCTAAAGGGTGTCAAAAGACATCCAAAACAATAATTCAGATACAAATCAATTCTGGTAAATGCAAGCATTTGAAATTTCACTATTCTATTCGCCTTAGAGCCTGTTTAAAAATTATCAAGCTCTAAGCTTATTGATGAATTTGGGTAAACTCTCAGAGAGAGTTAGAATTGTGACTGTACTTGTGACAAAAATAAGATAAAAGCGCAACCATTTTCGGTAAATACCATGAAACTCTATTGAAATCCCTTTCGCATTTAGCTGTGAATCATATTGTACTAAAAATTGTTGTGGTATTATTTTCATTATGATATCCAATTTTAGATATCATCTAAATTTGAATGATATCCGATAATGGATACCACAACTTTTTTGGATGATATCCGATAATGAATATCACAACTTTTTTGAATGATATCGGATAATGGATATCACAACTATACGGAAACCGTTCAACTACTTGTTACGAACACAAATGAATGATAAACAACAGAAACCTAAAAAGACCACATCCAAAGTTTTATGGATAATCGTTGGGGCTGCTATCGGGGCTATAGTTTCACTCGGTTTTGATTATTTCGTTAAACCACACCTTCAGGCTAAACCGCGAATTGTATTCACAACATCCAGTATGCAATCTGGTTATGCAGAGTTTTTGGTAAAAAACGCTGGTAGCGCAATTGCTGAAGATGTTCAAATTATAATTTGGGTTCCCGCTCCATTTTCAGCACGGACTGATATTGCTGCAGTTGAGCACACGGGAGGTTCCACTGACGCTTCCGCAGATGATTTCGGTATTTATGAAGCACGAATGACTGGGGATTCGGGCAGACCGAATGCACTCAATACAATATCTCGGGCCGTTATCATTCGTTTCAAAAGAATTAATGCTGGAGAAGAATGGCATGGTCATCTTGAATATGTTAGCCCGAAAGCCGTGTTCGGCTTGCTTGCGCACGTAAAAGGTAAAGGGCTTTCTGAGAACCTTTATGCGAGATTTGATGAAGACAAATGATATAGCGCCCAACAATAACTTGAGGGAAGAGACCCCTCAAGCTGAACGTTCAATTAATACTGAATTTGAAAAATAGCTGTTTCAGATATGCAAAAGCTTTTATTCATACTGATTCTAATTGGGAGATGAAATTTGAAGGTTACTCTGCTTAAAATTAAAAATTTTCGAGGCATACAAAAGGCTGACCTATATTTCTCAGGCCATACCCTAATGGTTGGGGGGAACAATGTTGGAAAATCAACAATTTGTGAAGCCCTGGATTTGGTATTGGGGCCTGATCGGTTAAACCGTTTCCCACCAGTTCAGGAATATGACTTCTATAATGCGGTTTACATTGATGAAGAAAAAAATCCGATTCCAATTGAGATTGAGGTCATTTTGACGCAAGTTTCCGACGAAATTCAACTCAGATGTAGAAATCATTTGGAATATTGGCATAAATCAGAAAACAGACTCCTTGAAGAAGGGGAAATTGACAAAGTCGATGAGTTTTCCGAACCATGCTTAAGAATAGTTCTCAACGCTGCTTATGACCCAGAGGAGGATGAGTTTGAAGCTGGAACTTATTTCTCACACAGCCCTGATTCAACTGATGAAAAACTATCACGAGTGAGTAAGGCCATAAAAAGGTCCTTGGGGTTTATTTACCTGAGAACTCTCAGGACAGGTTCTCGGGCTTTGAGTCTCGAACGCGGATCTTTATTAGATGTTATTTTGAGGATAAAAGAAGCTCGTTCAGGACTTTGGGAAGAAACAAGAACGAGGCTCCATGATATGTCGCCTCCCATTGATGAGGGCGCAGTTGATCTTCTTTCAATTTTGAAAGAAATAGAAAATAGGCTCAATAGGTATATCCCTATTGCGTCGTGTAGCCGTCCAACAAAATTACATGTCTCTAATTTAACCCGGGAACATCTCCGTAAAACGTTATCGTTTTTTATAACGGTTTGTTCTGACCAAGTTCCAGTTCCTTTTCAACAAGTCGGTACTGGAATGCTGAATACCCTTGTGTTGGCACTGTTATCGTTCATTGCTGAGATTAAAAAAGATAATGTTATTTTTGCAATGGAAGAACCAGAAATCGCTTTGCCGCCTCATACCCAACGCAGGATAGCTGATTATTTATTAAAAAAGACAGCCCAATGCTTTGTTACAACTCATTCTCCTTATGTAATTGAGTGTTTTTCACCTGAGCAGATCAATATCCTTAAACGAAACGATACCGGCCGAATGAGTACAGCAAAGGTGGATCTTGCCGAGGGGTTGAAAGCAAAAACCTACAGAAAATTTGTCCGAAGAGCATTGGCGGAAGGGATGTTGTCAAACGGGGTCATTGTTGGGGAAGGTATAACAGAAGTTGATCTTCTTCATGCGGTAGCAGAAAAAATGGAAAACGCGGATAAAAACTTATTCCCCTTTGACTTATCTGGGGTTACCATTATTTCAGCTGATGGTGATGGCAGTATTTCGGAGTTCGGTAAATTTTTCAAATCCTTAAACATAAAGGTCTTTGCCTTTTATGATTTTAAAAAACGCTCTGATGCTGAAAATAAGAAAATCAAAGAGAGCTTTGATTTGATCAATGAGATTGATTACTTAGGCATGGAAAAATTATTGTCCACGGAAGTACCTGTTCATTATCAATGGAATTTTTTGTGTCACTATCGAGATGGTGATACAGAAGGCAAATTGGGTATTCCTTTCAACGAGCCAGATGAAAAATCCATTAGAGAGCATACAACGAAAGTATTAAAAGCAGGTAAGGGTGAGGGACGGGCTGCTGAATTGCTGGCCTATTGCGAGGTTTCAGAAATCCCGGAATCATTGACAGATTTTATGACAACCATCTATGAGCTTTTTGAAAGGCCTGAAATGCTTCCAAATAAAGAAGAAGATACAAATATCTGCGAAAATCAGGAGATTGAAGAGTGAAGTTAAAAATATGTGCAGAGCGCCAAAAAATACTTGGTGCAAAAAGTCATATTCTTGTCACCGGTGGACCTGGTAGCGGAAAAACAACAATTGCCTTAAAAAAAGCTTTGATCAGAATTGAAGAGGGTTTGAATCCAGGCCAATTAATTCTATTTTTGAGTTTTTCAAGGGCAGCAGTTGCAAGGATTATCGAATCAGCTGAAAAATGGATCCCCAAAGAAATGGTGTCACAAATTTCAGTTCAAACTTTTCATTCTTTTTTCTGGCAGATTTTAAAAACCAACGGCTATCTTTTAGGTGCTCCAAGAAAACTGCAAATAGTTCTCCCCCATGATGAAAAAGCATTAAGTAAGGGAATAAAAACAGATAGCCCAGATTGGCCGGCATGGGGAAAAAAACGGGAACAATTATTTTTCAGAGATGGTTGTGTAGCTTTTGACCTTTTTGCTCCAAAAACTCTTGAGATATTGACTCGATGCAAAAGTATTTCAGAATTGATTGGAAAAAAATATCCTCTGGTCATAGTTGATGAGGCGCAGGATACTGATGAAAATCAATGGGGATGTGTGAAAAAGTTTGCTGCGCGTTGCCAGCAGCTTTGTTTGGCTGACCTTGAACAACAGATCTATGATTTTAGACCCGGCGTCAGCACGGAAAGGGTGACTGATATCCTTGCTGCTATTGACCCGTTGCAAGTTGATCTGGGTACCCAAAACAATCGCAGCCCTGGGGTAGAGATCGTTAAATTTGGGAATGATATATTACTAAATCAGCCCAATAAAGTTGGTTATAAAGGGATTACAAGGGCTACATTTTCTCCTAAAGCAGAGATGCGTGATCGTGCCATAAGAAGTTCGGTCGGGAGGTTGCTTAGTGAAATAAAGAAAGAAACTGACACGCCGCCACAAAACATTGCATTTCTGACGTCCTGGGGAAAAGGAGTTACAATTATTTCGAATGCCTTGCGTGGCAACAACAATGAAAAGTCTATCTCTCACAAAGTTATTTTTGATGAGGCTATCGCATTACTTTCGAGCCGAGTAGTCGCCTTTCTGATGGAACCTAAACATATTTCAAACAGGGAAGATAATCTTGCAACTATGCTTGATTTGTTAATAGAAGTTGAGAATGCAAAAGGGAACGTAACTGCTTTAAAAAATGCAGTACGATGGCAGGGATATTCAGAAAAAATAAAAAGCAAACAAAAATACAGGTCTGTTAACCTGACAAAAGCTATTGAAAGAATCTTTGAAATCCTTGAAGAGGGTTTTATGGTGGGCAAACCAAAAATTGACTGGCTTAGTGTACGACGTCTGTTAAGAGAATCCAATGTTAAGGAGTTACAGGCAGTTAATTCAGCGGTACAGTATCTAATGGCCTTTAACCGGGGGAAAAAAATATCTGAAGGTTTAGCGGAAACATGGAAAAAACACATCTGTTATTTAAATTGTAGAGAAATTATAGAAAATGCATTAACAGAAGAACAACTGCTTTCGGATGACAATGAAACCAAGGGTATCCACGTTATGACTCTTCATAAATCTAAAGGAAAAGAATTTGATGGGGTTATCATTTTTGATGAGAGTCGTATAAGCCCTTTACTGTATGGAGATAAAGATGCTCCGTATTATAAAAGCCGAAAACTTTTCAGGGTAGGCATTACAAGAGCGAAAACTCATGTGTTCCTTCTCACTGACAGATTTACACCCACACCGTTGTTGTATGGCTTTAAATTATGATAATTGAAGTCATATATTTTTATTTCAACAATCCAAATGAAGGCGGATAAACCGCTTATTTGGTGGTTAGCAGGAAACCATGATTGAATCATATTACTGGAAAAAAGATCTTTTAAGATACTCGAAACAGTTTAAACCTGTATCGAAACCTCCGCGCTGGTCGGAAAGAGTTCAAGTGAATTTTGAAAAAGATGTCACTATTTCTTTCTTTATGATTAGAAAACTAATTGAAAGTAAAAAACTTTCATCAAAAACCACGAAATATAAGGTAAAAATATTTCAATCTCCTTGCGTTGGAAAAGTGAATAATAAAAATTTTTGGGATATTGGTGAGCTATACGATTTAGAAAGTGAACAACAGGTTTCAAAGAATGTTAACTTTCTCTGCAATCAGCTAATTCATGGGGGTGCGATGTATGCTTACCGTGAAAAAGATCGAAATTGGGGTGGCATGTATACCTGTTCAGATTTCGAGAGAGAAAAGTATGTTTATCGGATACCAATATCGGAAATAGTAAAAATTCTTGAAATAGCAGGTAAGGACTACCCAGAAAGAATAACGATGACCTATAGCAAGTCAAAAGATGACTATATCCTTAAAATAAACTAAAACTGCTAACAAAAATATGCACATGGATTCAAAAAAGCTTGGCTGAAAAAGCCCAGCCCAACTTTTTTGCACCAGTAATATAAGCGTTGGACGAAGCCCTTCGGGCAGACATAGAGGTAGAAATCTTACTTTTACCCAAGGGGAAATATCGTGCCAGACTCACCAGATAAATCGGGTTCGTCCAACAAATAAGTCGAAGCCGGATATTGAGGCATTTTTTTGCGGTGTGGCAGCCGCTTAACTTAACGTTTAAGTCTATAGGAAATAATGAAAAGAGAAATTATAATAAAACTATTTATTGCCGCAGTAGCTATTTTCATCTTCACTCCTCTCAGCGACCTCATATTCAAAAAAAATACATTAAAACAATCACCTAAAGAAAAAATCACCAATAAAAAACATATCTCCACCAGTAAAGAAAGAGAAACAGGATCCGAAATTGAATACTCAAAGGGATGAATTCTTTCTTGCCACCAATAAGGTTTCAAAAATCGAAGAAGGCAAAGTATTTTTTTATATTGGAATTCCCTCATACAATCAATGGAATGCATTTACAGGTGTGGATATTGAAATTAGCAGTGCTGGGGAAGAAAAAGTATTTTTCAAAAAACAAAATATCGGTTCTATTCTAAAGTACCATGACTACGAGTTTAGATTCATGGACTATGAAAATTACTATTTAAAGATAAAAGTAACGAGGTTTAACAACAAAAATCAGCGGATGCAATTACCAGACCGAAAGAAATGTTCTGATCCGCTCCATCTGGAAGTACCTTGTCGAAATGTTTAATAAAGATATCAGAAAATATACAAAGAAGGCGAAAGGGCTGCAAAAAGGAATTAACTGCCTGGCAAAGGATGTTGTTAAAAAGCGGGAAAAATGGAAAGGTCTGAATAAAGAAATAATGGAATTAACCCAAAATGCAACAAGTGTTCAACCCACGATTGATCAAATCAATACCACACTGAAAGCATATGGGTTTGTTAATTTTGAAATTGTCCCGTCACAGGAGAATAAAAATCATTATCAGATAAAAAGGGATGATGGAGCAGCTGCTGAATCAACCCTAAGTGAGGGTGAGATAACCTTCATCACATTTTTATATTTCATGCAGTTGGCAAAGGGATCAACCAATGAAAAAACCATTACCGATGACAGGATACTGGTTATGGATGATCCCATATCAAGCCTGGATAGCAATGTCTTGTTTGTTGTCAGCACACTGATCAAGAATCTGATCAGGACAATTAAAAACGGTCAGGCAAATATTAAACAACTGATTCTTCTTACCCACAATGTCTATTTCAATAAGAGGTTTCTTTTGTTGACGGCAGATCAAACGGGGATTCTGATACATTTTACTGGATCTTGAGAAAAATGGATAAAATTTCTTCTATTCAGCCTTTTGGAATTAAAAATCCGATCCAGACCTCCTATGAACTGCTTTGGAAGGAATTAAAAAACATAGAAAACAAATTCAAGAAATAGAAACAAAAAAATATAAAAAAGAGGGCTTTTCTT
>CAKZLA010000327.1 GCA_937124525.1 uncultured Desulfobacterium sp. | reverse complement strand
GTTCTTCCAGCGACAGCGCCATCAGCCATCATTTTCAAAGGTCCAAGGCGCAGATCTTTATGCAGGTTCAGATCCCGTATTGACTTTGAGTCAAGCCATCCTTCTTGCTTAGCAGCAACAAATTCAGGCATCAGGGTTATTCGAACCGGAGCCCCCTCTTTCAGGATTTGATTGTAAGCAGCAATCTTGCCCGCCAGTGGATACCAGTTACCGGCAAAGGCCTCGGTTGCTGCGAGTATCCCCATTTTTTCCAGATAGGCCATAGCCGCATGAAGAGATTTAACAACCCCTTCCTGACCGGGATCCGGCATGGCTGATTCGATCAACGCCATGGCCGCCATCTCGCGAAACACCCCCATGGGCTGCCCGGTCAGGTTCCTCTCAATAATACCTCCCCGGGGGGACGGAGTTGAGCTGGTAATTCCAGCCAGCTTCATTGCCACCGAATTCGCCAGCACTGCGTGTTTGCTTTTATCGGAAATCATCACCGGTTTTAGACAAGAGACCTCATCAATGTCCTGGCAGGACAAGGGGGTGGCCCCTTGAAAATTAGCGGCGTCGAAATTCCACCCCATTACCCAGGGTTCAGAGACATTGTTATCCATCCAATGCCGCAACGCTTCTACAACCTGGTTTTTGGTGCGACATTCACCCAGATCGCACCGGGTCAGGTCCTGCCCCAAAAGCAACAGGTGTGCATGACTGTCGTTAAAGGCCGGAATAATTGCGCCACCATCAATATCTAAAGCCTTTGCGGTGGGATAGGCATCATGCAACAACTTGAGATCCCCGACGGCAACAACCCAGCCATCTTCAACGACCATTGCCTGTGCTATACCATAGCGTTCGTCAAGGGTATAAAGCGGTACCCCGGCAACCAGATACTTCAATTTGGCCCCCCTTTGGCCAGCGCGACCAGACAGAGATTGTATTGGGCAAGAACACCAAGAGCGACTTGCACTTGATCCGAAGTGGGCGAAGTTACATTTTTCATCAAATAATCCATTCCCAATTTTCTGTATTTCCCTTGACCCAGCTGATGATAGGATAACAATTCAAGCTTGACACCCGGCTTTGCTCGGCTCAGAAGATCACCGATCTTCCGGAGATCTTCCGGGGCATCATTGATACCCGGAACCAGCGGCATGCGAATAAGAATTTCCTTCGAGCTTTTCAGCAATGTCAGCAAATTTTTAGTTATCATCTCATTTGATTTACCCACATATTTTTTGTGCTTAGCTGAATTGGCCAGCTTATAATCAAATATAACAAAATCAACCAAAGAAAGAATTCTGCTAAAGGCATCTTCAGACACTTGGCCACAGGTTTCGATGGCGGTATGAACCTTGTGATCCTGACACCAGCGTAAAAACTCACCGGCAAATCCGGACTGCAGCAATGGTTCGCCTCCGGACAGGGTCACTCCGCCATTGGATTGATCCCAAAAAGCACGGTCATCCTTAATCCTATCCCAAAGGGTCCGGACACTGATGGGATACCCGCACAATTCCACTGCGTCAAAGACACAAGCCCTGGCACATTTCCCGCAACCAGTACAGATGGAGCGATGGTACAGGCGCTGATTGCCACTGAATTCAATGGCGTTGTGGGGACAAATGTTTACACATGCCCCACACTGTACACAAAGGCTCTCATCAAACATCACTTCAGGGCTTAGCTTCTGAGATTCCGGATTGGCGCACCACTGACAGCTCAAGGGACAGCCTTTGAGAAAAACTGTGGTACGAATTCCTGGCCCGTCATGGATGGCATAATGCTTGATGTCAAATATCATCCCTTCCTGTTCGGCTGTAATTATAGAGGAATTCTGCATGCTATATCTATTTGTTTCCATGGGATCACTCTGGGTTTCATACTTACTCCGTACCTTGCAGTCACTTCGTTTCATGGGGGTTACTCCGTACCGTGGGCTGTGCGTGTGATGATTTCATCTTGAACATCTTTGCTCAAAGAAACGAAATAGTCACTATAACCTGCCACTCTCACGATAAGGGAACGATGGGCCTGGGGATTTTCCTGTGCCGCCAAAAGGATCTCTTTGGACACCACATTAAACTGCATGTGATACCCGCCAAGAGCAAAATAGCTTCGGATCAACCCCGAAAATTTCTCCAATTGTTCTGAACCTGCCAGAATTTCAGGGGTAAATTTCATGTTCAGCAAGGTGCCGGCAGTACGTGCATGGTCAAGCTTGGATAACGATAACACCACGCCTGTAGGCCCGGTAAGATCCTGCCCCTGGACCGCTGAGACGCCTTCAGATAGAGGTGCTCCTGCAAAGCGCCCGTCAGCGCTGGCCCCTGTTGCATGCCCCATGGGAATGTGGGTGGTGGTTGGAATCATATTCGCACGATATGGTTCCCCGGCTTCATTTTTGTATCCATTGAGGATCTCACTGAACAGATTCACCGTATCTGCTGCCAATTGATCCACCCGCTCATCGTTGTTGCCGAACTTAGGAGCATTTTTCCACAATTGTTTTTGCATCATGGGGGCGGCTTTAAAGTTACTGGTCATAGCCTCATGAATTTTTGTTAAACTATGGATGGGATTCTTAAAACAGAACTCTTGAATCGCCGCCATTGAATCGGCCAGGGTGCCAAGACCCACTCCGCACATCATAGGTGCATTGTAACGGGCACCGCCCTGATGGAAGTCTTTACCCTTGGCGATGCAGTCATCCATTACCAAAGAGGTAAAAACCACGGGACAATACTCTTCAAACACTTTTTTTGCCGCTTTATCGTAGGAAATCTTCAAATCTACAGCTGCCCTGAGCTGGGCTTCAAAGGCCTGTTGTACATCTTTAAAGGATTTAAATTCGGACACATTTCCAGTTTTCGGACCCAATTGGGCTCCGGATGTCAGGCTAACGCCGTCACTCAATGCCAGCTCCAGGCATTTTACAAGATTAACATAACCGGTAGAAGCCATGTTATCGCATCCCTGGGCATTGACCTCCACACAGCCGTTAATCCCGCCGTTTCTGGCATCCTCCAGTGTCTTTCCGCTGGATAAAAGGCTTATCACCTTCACATCATCATTGAACATAGCCGGCATTCCGGTTCCCTGGCGTATCACTTCGCATGCCCGCATCAGAAACTCTTTGTCCGTTTTCGAACTGATCATGCAGGAGAGTTGCGGCTGTGGAAGCTTAAGGATTTCAAGGGCGTTCAGGCAGAAATATGAAACCGGATTGGTCCCGTCCCGGCCATCGGCCATAAGCCCTCCGATATTAAGGTTCTGGAAATCAACATAGGTGTTGCTGGCCTTGGCAGTGGCTCCGGCCTTGACAACCGTCATCTCATTAAATTTGATCCACAAACAGTTAATCAACTCCTGGGCTTTCGATGCATCCAGTTCTCCTTTTTCAAGACCTGCCTGGTAATACGGAAAAACGTACTGACAAAAACGGCCCGGAGATATGGCATAAGAATTACTTTCAAAATTTAATATCAAATGGGTAAACCAGAAAGACTGAAGCGCTTCTTGAAAGTTCCGGGCCGGTTGTTCCGGAACGCAATGACAAATACGGGAAATCTCTTCAAGTTCCCTGCGTCGAACCGGGTCATCGCATTGGTCTGCAAGTTCCGCTGCCAGTTCGGAATAGCGATGTGAAAATGAAATGGCGGCATCCGCAGTTATCATCAGAGCATCGTAAAAACAGTTTTTCTCTGAAAAATCAATTTGATCCTTGTTCAGCCCGGCCTGTTGTGCTTCTATTTCCGACTTGATTCCTGAAAGGCCAAGTTTAAGGACTTTTTCATAGTTCACAGATATGTGGCCAATGCTGCGATCCATATAATAGTGAAAGAAAAGCCCTTCATCAACGGCACTTAATGATTTTTTCGGAGCTGTTTTCACGATATGATCGTATACCGTCCGGCCTTTCCAATAGGGGATAATCTGTTCCCGGATGATCTTTTTTGTTTCATCGGATACCTCAAAGGGAGTCTCTTCCCTATTCGCCAACGTATCCAGCTCATCTTCAAGCCACTTGACATTGAATTCCGGATAAACAGGAGAACCTTTAGAAAGCTGCACCTTACATCCTACGATTAATTCATCGGGTCTGATGGTAATGCTGCCTTGACGCAAAATTGCATCCATAGCCCTGGCGCGACAAAGTACTATGGGATCGGTTTCTGCATGACGGTAAGCTTCAGTGACCAGCAGTCCCCTTTCTGCAAATATTTCAGGACGTGCTTCAAGCAGGTTCTCACGAAGGCGATTCACTCTGTCATTGACATGCTTACCTTCTATGGAGTCTTTTTGCGGTTTTTGATTTAACATGGATAAAATCCTCCTGGTGTATAGTCATATTCAGCGTGACCGGGATACGACAGAGAGTCAGCAGTTTGCGCTGAATTCTTGGTAAACCCTTGGTCCTACCAAGAAAGTAGTTAGAGGATATTTTTAATGTTGTCAAGATTATTTTTATATTTCATCCGCTTGACACAATATGCACTATACGGTAAAGAATTTAAATACAGCCACTCTTTAAGCAGTTTTTCTCTGGGAGAAGAAGTTCAGTGGATATGTAAACGCAGATCATTAATTTTTATTTAAACCACTGGTAAACCAACAAGGAAGATGTGTTGAATAAAAAACGAGATGTGGTTATTGGTAAGCTCAAAGAGCTAATCAAGACACAAATGTACACAAAGGGGAGCAAGCTACCGGCGGAGCGGGAATTGGCAGCCACCTTGGGGGTCAGTCGTACCCTGCTGAGAGAGGGCATCATTACTTTGGAAGCATGGGGAGTACTGGAGTCCGTGGAGCGCCAAGGGGTCTTTGTGGTAACACCTAATTTGGGGGATTTTAGTGAGAGCATTCAGTTTATGCCGTTCTGGCTTGAAGATCTTCTTCCCCAAGTCATGGAGATGCGCTGGTTGTTAAGCGTCTCGGCAGCTGAGATGGCAGCTCTCCGACGAACCGATGAGGATTTAAAAAAGCTGGAAACTTCCATTGAAAAACTTAAATCCGGTAACTGTGATACTGACAAGGGAAAAAGGGAGAGTTCATACTGGGAGATTACCCTTCATAATCTCTACATTTCGGCATCCCACAACATTATCATGGAACGGGTCAATGAGGGTCTCTCCTCAATGATCGAACGTAACACCAATTTAAGCAATGTCACCTTTATGTCCATTGGCGACTGGTTCGATGTGGTGGTATCCCAACATGAACAATTGGTTCAAGCGATCAAAGAAAAAAATGCCCGTAAAGCAAAAGCAATCATGATTCAGCATTTGGAAGATTCCATTGAGAAAATTGAAAAATTGAGCCAGGAGGGGTCTTTCCCATTTGCTTACAAAAGAACCTTTCCAAAATAAAAAAAACGGGCGAATAAAAATGATGGATTTAGACGTCCCGTTCAGGATTATCACCTGATAACGCCCTCATACTTCAGTTATGTACAACTGCTTTCGAATCAATTGAATGTCTGCCTCATCCGGCTCAAACGGATAATTACGCATCCCGGGGCCCGGCCTGGAATTGGCAAAGGGCCGATTACAGGCGACCTGGCCGTCATACCCCTCACAACCGCTGGTTCGAAAGGGTTGACCAGAGTTGATCACCTGGTTCAATTGTTGGCTGGTAAGGCCGAAATCAACTATTTTTTCGTTCTGATCATAGACAAAGTGTTCCGCGCGGCTCAAGTTTTCATCCAGGATGTACCGGGCCAACTGGATGCGACGATAGTGATCCATGGCCGGCATGGGATGATTCGACATACTGGAACCCGGTTCAGGGTAAAACGAAAACAAATGGGTCCAGCCTCCCATGTCCTGAATCCTTTGCATTATATCCACCATCTGTTTTTCTGTCTCTCCCATTCCGGTGACAAAATGAGAACCGGCATTGCGGACTCCGAATATGTCAATGGCCTGGGCCAGGCATTCCAGATATCTCTCCCAGGAATGCGGCCCTCCCACGCCACTGCCGCGATAGTGGTCAAACAGCTCCGGTGTGGCCAGATCAATGGCCACGCCTATTTTATCAGCCCCGGCAGTTTTAAAATCCTTTAAATCCTGCAAGGTGACAATGGTGGGAGAAATCAGCAACGATATAGGAATGTCAAAATTTGCCCGCAGTTGCCGACAAATGATCAGGGTATCAATGATAACGCGTTTATTGGTAATCTGTGAGATGCAAATCCGTTTGACACGCTGCTGGCGCTTGGCAATGCGTTGGATGATCTCGGTGGTGGGGTGGGTGGGCCAGTCCACCCGAATAAAACTCTTATCGCTGTATTGTCCGGATCGTTTGTTGGACAAACCGCAGTAAGCGCAACGGGCCGCACAGCCGCTGTTGTATGTCAGCAGCAGATTGATGCAGTGGAGTCTGGCATTTCTATAGAAAAACCCCTGTTTAAATCCAAGGGTCATTGCAGCGGCAAGGCTCATTCGCAGATATTCAGGGCTTTCTGTCTTCTCAGCTTGATCGTCTTTCATGACGTCTGTTCCTTATGATAAGCTATTCGGCTACCCATGGCGATCCAAAGATATCCCGGGTGACTGAGCAGCATGTTTTCTGATAATGGATTTCAAGACCATAATGTCTGGCCCGGGCAACGGCCTCATCCGACGGCAGGGCCATACGATTCACCCCGGCATCAATGGCCAGGGTTTCCAGAAAATAATCGCCCCGCCTTCGGGCACAGCCAAGACTGATACGGGTGGCTGGCATTTTAGTACGCGCCTGGACAATGATGTCTGCCACAGCCTCGGCTGCCGGGGGAACAGCCCGACAGGCCGGTGTACCCGGGATACTCATGAGAGAAACGATCACCAGCTGCTCCACCTTAAAATCAGCTATCATTTCAACAGCCTTACTTTCCCCTTGGATAATGCCGTAATTCAGGCCGCAGACAATATGGGGAATCACAGGCAGGCCGGCACGTTCAAGGCAGGCCATGGTATCAAGGGTTCGCTCCACCCCGAAAGGGACATGGTACATTCTTTGAAAGGTCTCATTATCACCGATAATATCAATCAAGGCCTGGTCCACGCCGGCCTGTTTCAAGCCAAGGGCCTCTTTTTCATTGATCAGCCCGCTATGAATGGAAACAAACAGATTCGTACGCTGCTTGATCTCTTTAATGGCAGGTATAAATTGATCCCATGGCAGACGACCTGAAACATCACACCCTCCACTGAGAAGTACCCCGTTGTTCTCTTTGGCATCAAGGGCCAGGCAGATGTCTATAAGTTTTTCAGGCCCAGGGGCCTGGATCATGGACGTTAAAAGTTTCCCATGGCAATGATCGCACATAAGGGCACATTCATTCCCGGTGATTGAAATCGCAGGATATTTCCCGCTGATCCCGTTCTGCACAAACATTCCTGGCAGATAAAAAACAATCTTTTTCCCAAAATGCTGCCAGGACATTTCCCTGGCCATTTTCAGACGCTGATAAAACTTAGACATAATACTCACGAAAAGCGACCCAACACCGCTTCACAATGGTGTTAAATGAGTTCCAGTCCGTTTCCATCTGTTTTCGGCGGCAATGGGCCCGTGTCAGCATATCACCAAGCAACTCCTGCCACTCACGGTCATAATCCTTTAATATACTCATGTCATTGTCAGTTACAGCAGCGGCAGCATGGGTCCCGGCCAGCTCGCCGCAGGTCACGGCAGTAAATATACCGGCACCTGTAATGGGATGGGTATGGCCGGCGGCATCCCCCACCAGAACCACGTTACCATGTACGGCATTACGCACCGGTTCGGCCGGTATCCAACCCGTGGCATGGGCCACCGGCACACCACAAATTTTACCATGGGTTTTAAGCCGTCGAATAAACCCATCCAGCACGTTCCCCACACTGGGTTCACCGCTTTCGGGGGAAAGCATGCCAAGTCCCACATTCGCCACCCTGCCCTTGGGAAACAACCACCCATACCCGGCCACGATTTTGGGGTGAAAATAGATTTCAGTATATTCAAGGGGGTCTGTCAACGGCAGGGTCTTCTGAACACCGGGCAGCAGATGACGGTTCATGGAACCCACCCAGCGGCCAATGGTGGATCTGGGACCATCCGCCCCGATGATCACCCTGGGACGAACCATATATGCCTGCCCATCCCTTGGAACCAGGGTTACATCCCCTTCCGGGTTCATGGAAGTTACCCGGGTGGCACACCTTACAATGGCTCCGGCTTTCAGGGCAGCGTTAACCAGGCACTGATCAAACAACTCACGACGAATAATATACCCCGGAGCTGTCATTTCTTTAACGGCCTGCCCGGGCACAAAGGTTCGCATCCCCTCTATTTTCTGGACAACATAATCACCCTTGAGTCCCAGTTGTCCTTTAAGCAGGGCCGGAATATATTCAGCACATTGTACGGGCAAACCAATGAGTTGCCGACGTTCCACAAGCAGCACCTTTACCCCCTGCCTGGCGGCAGACAATGCCGCACTTGCACCGGCCGGCCCCCCACCCACCACCAGGATATCCCAATCATTAGCCCTCATGGCTGCACCTTTCACTGGAGTCCACCCCCACGGCTGCATCCATCACAACCTGCAGCAGTTCCAGGTTCACCTGGGTCTGACTTTCAAATTTTCCGGCATAGGCTTTTTTGGCCTGGTCAAGATCGTAGCAGGTAGTGTTGTCTATATCCAGCAGGATTCCAGGCAGACCGGAGTTTTTAAAATCATCCACGTGCTTGGCAAAAAACGGCTGGCAGCAACAACCAATATAGGCTTGGACACCGTCCTTTTTCATCTGCATTAATTCATCCCAGAGATCTTCAAAGCTGACAATGCTGATCACTTTCATTTTTCTATTTTGCCCCATGATCCATGCCGGGCCAATGGAACAGGGCTCTTTTTCACAGATATTACACCCTTTTTCATATCGCAATTTACAATCAGTGAGCTTGGCACAATAGGGCAGCAGCAGCACCGATGGTTTCTTTTTTATCACCTCCTCAAACGAGCCGTTGGTAACAGAGATGAGATTGCAATACTCCAAAGGAATGCCGTATTCCGAAATAGCGATTTTCCCAAGACACAAATCCAGGGGTTTGATAAAATCTTCAAAGGAAAATTCCGGAATGAGGATACGATCTTCATCAAAATAAGTGCGAATAATCCCATGCAGTCCATCACGATCCAGGGGAGCGCCCCTTAATTCTGACTCAAGCTCATAGAGGGCACTGACGGGAAAGGAGAGAAAATCACCGGTAATATAGATCTCTTTCAACCGCTTTTGGGGCAGGTTAACCACCAGGGTAAATCGCACCATGCCTGCCGGGGCCTTGTAGGTTGCCTGCACGGCCTCACGCTTTTGGAAACGTGGATGAACACCCCCAATCCATTGGGACGTCTTAAAATAAGATAGTTTCTCCTGGAAAACCCTCTCTTCTTCATGGGTCAACCCACCGGATTTTAGTTGGATACCCAGGCATTGCTCAAACCCTGTCTTCACCGCCTGTTTAATGTCGGCAAGGGACGGAATATAGCCAAGCTCCCATTTCAGGCAGGTGACTCGATCCTTCACCGAGTCAATCTCCTTGGCCTTGAGTTTTTCCACCGGGATCCGCAACGCCCTCAACATGGTATTCACGTCAAAATCCACCAGCATGGTTCCCTGGAACATGAAGGCCTCATCGGACTCCGTGCCGCCGGTACCTGAAATCTTGCGGCCATTGACCTCTATGTCGTTCCGGGGCCTGAACCTGGCATTAATGCCCAACATCTCAAGGGCTTTGAGCACTGGATCACACAGGGCTTTAAAGAGACTCATGTTGGGAACAGGGGTATTAAAATAAGACTTTTCACAAAAGACTTCCCAGCCCAGTTGATTCTCATCAAAGAAGATGGCACCGCCGCCGGTAATACGCCGGTTTACATCGATGTGGTTTATCCTGCAATAATCCATACGGATTTCCTCGGCAATGGCCTGGTGAAAACCCACCAGGACCGCCCTTGGCGAAAACTGGAGAAAACGAATGGTGTCAGGGCTTTTGCCCTGCCCTTTAAGCTCCAGCAGAGTTTCATCCATGGCCATGTTTTCAGCTGCGGTCATGGGCGGTGTGTCTAATAGTCTCCAGGTTTTCATACATCTCCTGTCATGGGGCACTTAACGGGTATCTAAAAATTGCATCAAAAATATATCAGCACGCCCGGCACCTTGCATATTCGGTCAAATAATGTTTGCAACTTTCGGGCTTGGTCATAACGTCGGCCATCTTGCGATGGATTTTTAATGGTAAAAATTAAATTCTGTCATTACAGTAGGTTGAGATGAGTAAAAGTTTATTTCCCGTACAGTGGCCCAGCTTATGACCAATCCCCAACTTTCATGTGATAATCAAGCTCAATTTTTCCTGTAAGAAGTTTGCTTACCTCACAGTTCCGGGCAGAATTTAGCAAAATAGTCTGCTCTCTTTGGGTTAAGCCTGTACCCAAATTAATTTCAATGATAAAGCGAGCGGAAAGGGAAATACGATCTCCCGTTATGCAGATAACCCTTGTTTCAAGTTTTTCAATGACCATCTTTTTGTGATCTGCGACCGCAGACAGGGTCAACACAATTCAACTGCCCAGTGCACCGGCCATGTATGCCATTGGGCACCCATAATTGTTCCCCGTGCTGTCACGGCGGGACACCGTAAAGTTGACCGGCCCGGACTGGACCTCTGCGCCTATCTCTGTTAATCGCACAATGGTTTGATAACTATTCATGAATAGAAATATCCTCATCGGCAAGGGATTTTTGCACCAGTTGCGTAATATCCATCACATCAATGGGTACCTTGTTTTTTCTGACATATGCGGTCATGGTGCGAACACATTGCTGGCAGGCCGTTACAATGGCACTGGCTCCGGTTTGCAGGGCCTCCTCAATTTTGGCCCTGGCAATATCACCGGAAAGTTCTGCGTCGATCATCTCCAGGTTGCCGCCCCCTCCACAGCACAGGCAGTTTTCCCGGTTGTGGATAAGCTCCACAAGCTCAACCCCTGGTATGGCGTGCAGAATCTGTCTGGGTGCCTGGTATTCTCCGCTTCCCCGACCCAGATCACAGGGATCATGATAGGTCACTTTCAAGGAGTGATCCTTGAACGACAATTGCCCCGAGTTAATCAATTCGTTTATAAATTGAGTCACATGGTAAAGTTCAAATTCGCCGGAATAATGTTCATGCCACATCTGGTAACAGGAGGGACAGGAAAAAACTACTTTTCGGGCACCTTTTTCCCGCACAGCCTTAACATTATGGTCAATCAGCTCCTGGGCCTGATCCCTCAGCCCGGCCCCCAACAGGGGAAAACCGCAGCACCACTCCTCTTCTCCCAAAAGGGTAAAATCAACACCGGCTGTATTAAAAATTTCCACCAGCGCCATGGGAATGGCCTGGGCCATGGGAAAATAGGCAGAAACACAGCCGGTAAAATAAACCACCTCTGCCTGATCTTTGACATACCCATGATCCGGGGCATCGGGCATGTCCTCCACCCACTCGGCTCGCTCCTCATTATCCTCATCAAAAACGTTATGACTCTGCCCAAGGTTGTCGGCGATCATGTCCACTTTCCCGGGATAGGTATGGCAATGAACCAGATCCTGGCGCAGGGACAACCAAAGATCTTTCAGGTGAATCCCCGACGGACATACCTGCTGGCAACTACCGCAGAGGGTGCAGCGAAACACCGTATCACTGAACAGTTTCAGCTGCTCTTCGCTGGGGGCCTGCCTGCCAAAAAATCGTTTCAAAATGTCTGTACGGGACCGCATGATCCGACGAAGTTCCTTCAACCGATACACAGCAGATAACTGCCCATCCCCTGTGGCCGAAACCGTTGGACACACATCCGTACAAAGGGTGCAGCCAGTGCAGGCATCCATCTGCAAAATCTCCATGACGCTGTAATCTGTCTGTGCCATTGTCAGTCTTCTTTATATTTTTCAATATCGGCTTTAAGCCATTTTGTAATGGCTTCGTTACCATGGATAAGCTTCTCCACGTCACCCATGTCATCGGGCTTGATCTTATACATCCATCCCGCCCCGTAGCAATCCTGATTGATAAGGGAGGGGTCGGCCTCAAGGGCTTCATTGCCCTCCACCAACTCACCGTCAAGGGGTGCATAGATCTTGCCCAGCCATTTACCGGACTCCACCTGGGCAAATTTTTTACCTGTCTTGAGTTTCTTTCCTGCAAAGGGCATTTTTACAAAGACAATATCTCCGGCCAGTTTCTGGGCAAAATCGTCCATTCCCATGACCAGAAGGTCGCCTTCTCCACGCACCCAATAGTGATTTTTCTCGTAGTATAACTCTTCCGGCATCTGATACCCGTCTATTTCCATATGGTGACTCCTTTCATGTGGCAAGCAGTTTAAAACTTGATCATTGAATAAAAGTTAATTTCCAGAACGATCCTTTGGCCGGGATCGGGCATTGAGGATCAGGACAATGGGGGCTGTTATGATATGGACCATTCTCGTAAAGGGAATCAGGGCAATAAAAGCCCCTGCAAGAATTGCGTGGGCATACCACACATAGGCATACACCTCCGTCAGTCCGGTCATCCCCTTAAAAAACAGGCTGGTACCATACCCCAAAAATGCCCACGCCGATCCGCCGGGCCATCCGGTCATGGCAATGCGCATGCCCTCCAGAATAAACCCGTTCACAACCATCAGGCCTATGAGAAGAGGCATTCCCCACCCGGGTTCAGGCAGTGAGGCAATGGCTTCTCTGGTATCTGTTTTCTTTCGGACTACGGCAGCCACGGAGCCTGCAAGGATCATCACACCGGTGACATCAAAGAACAAGCCATGAACGGCATGGTTCTTATCCATCAGGGCATGGGTGATGGCCCAGTCCGGAAAAAACAATGATAATACAAGGGTTTTCAACCCGAATACCAGACGTAAAAGAAAGGGGAAAAAGATCAGGGCATGGATGATCCAACGGGTCTTTGATCGTTTATAAAGCCGTTGCAGTAAAATTACCTCCAGGAAGGCCTGAACAAGGGCACCGTGTTTAAACCGGGCTTTTTCCGTTGTCTTCATGCCGGATACATTCGATTGGCCATTTCTTGTTCCCGAAAACCAGATCGAAACAAGTCCGGCCATGCCTGCCAGAAATATGAATAAAGACAGCAAGGTGGTTATATCGCCCACAGAAAATGTGGCCACGTGACAGGGCATGCAAAGAAGACTTTTAGGAGGTAGGGTCGTGGATGATGCGCCCAGTAAATTGCCTTTAAAGTGGCATTTCCGGCATGACATCTGTGTTTGGGGCTGTATTGACTGATGAATCGGTAATGCGGTCCCGGACTGGAACTGCCCGGAGAAAACGATTATTTTGGACCCGGGAGCCATCACAGGAATACCGCCGTCCACATGACAGGCCATGCAGGTAACCCGGGTGTGGGCATCATGGAGTATTTTCTCATCATGGGGGCTGTGGCATTGCCGGCAGTCAACCCTGGCCAGATTTTCATGATCTTCTTCAACGGCCTGGGCATGACATTTCAGGCACGCAATATCCTTGTGTATGGATACGGATTGATCCGCCGCCATCTCCTCGTGGCATTCCATGCACTGGGCATTGCTATACCCGGATGCCTTTTCTTCACCACATACAGGTACAGCACCTTGTATAACGACAAGTACAAAAACGAATGTAAAAAATGCAGATCTTTTCATTTAAATAACTCGTCACCACTTTTCCCGTCAAGGCCGGGATGTCCGTCAAAACGAACCACACCCACAGCCACTTTTCCGGCCACAGCCTGTGCAATACGTGCAGTACCCATGTTGCCGAAACCACCACACAATTCAATGGCCTGTATTCCTTCTTTAACCAATTTAACGGCAAGTTTCTCAGCCTCCGTATAGTTGGACACCGCAACCGCAGTCAATTCTACCTGGGGTGTCACCACCGTCTGCCGATCTTTATCAGGATCAACGTCCGGTGCCAGAAAAATAAAAGCTGCCTTTAACGTCATTTCACTTCTCCCTTTTTTAATGTATTTTGCAGTGTACCGTTGGCGCAAAAATTTTCTTTTCCATTGCAACCATCATTGTTCGATCAACTTCCACAACCAGAGGACCCTTTGTTGAAAGACGTATGGCAACCTTTTGTCCCTTTTTGATTTCAACCTCTCTTTCTCCATCCAGGGCCACGACACAAGGCGCTATGGCTATCTCCATATCTTCACCAGCCGCCATCAATTGCATGGTTTCAAGGAACACGGTTTCAATAATTCCAGGTGCTATGGTCGCCATAACCGGACGTCCGTTTTTTCCCAATTCCAGAGCCATACTCAAAGGCTCGTCCGGAGCAATGGCACGCATCATCCCCCCGATGGAAGAAAAACCGATGTTTGCAGGGTGAGAACGATTGAGAAAAATCTGCTTGATTTTATCCATTTTCCATATGGCCCGGGACCCTATAAATATATCCGTACTGACCACGGCATCCACGATTGCAATATCCACAACCTTTTCTTCAACAATAACCTCCAGGCGGGTGGATTGAAAAGTTCCCTCTTCCCTGGAAACCTTTCCGGTACCGATAAGGCCGGCTGCAAGTCCTGCCACCGTTCCTTCGATCATGTAGGGAAACACGTTGTTTGTTCCGGTTGACAGGGGCAGAATCGGTACCTGTCCTGCTGTCTTGGCCACCACCCGGTTGGTCCCGTCACCGCCCAGGGTGATAATGCAGCCAGCCCCTTTATCCGCAAGCATTTGGGCCGCTTGGATGGAATCTCGCTGATCTGCCCTGGTGTCAAAGTTAAGCCGTTCAACCGCCAGGTCGACCTGCAAACCGTCCAGGGCTCGTTCCACAATCCCGTGGTAATCCGGCATATAAGCCACGCAATGGATACCCGCGGATTGAAGGCCCATAAGGATGCGGCGAACAATGCGAATTTTTTCCTGGTTGTCAAACACGCTGCTGTGAGCCACAAGCCGACGAATATCCTTTCCCGAGGCCGGGTTGGCAATGATACCGATCAATGACATGGTTAACCCTTGTTCGTTTTTTAAAAACCAATGGTGCGTGTCCTGCCCGGACAACCATCCGGGCAAGACGACCTTGAACTGTGATTTAAGCCATTACCTTTTTAACGGCATCAATAAGTTGCTGTTCGCTTGGAATATATGCCTGCTCCAGCGGCGGTGAAAAAGGAACCGGGCAGAAAGGTGCAGCCACACGAATAATCGCTGCATCCAGGTAATCAAATGCTTTTTCAGCCACTTGAGCGGCGATTTCAGCTCCTGATCCGGCAAATTTCACCTCTTCGTGAATAATCACCAATCGATGGGTTTTTTTAACCGATTTAAAGATGGTTTCCCCATCAAGTGGATAGAGCGTGCGCGGATCCACGACCTCCAGGCTTATGCCTTCCCCGGCAAGCGTCTCAGCTGCGCCAAGGGCGGTATGGACCATATTGGCCGTTGCCACGATTGTAACGTCCGTGCCATCACGCTTAACATCAGCCTTGCCAAAGGGGATGGTATACTCGCCTTCAGGCACCTCTCCCTGCATGGCATAGAGCATTTTATGCTCCAGAAAAACCACTGGATTATCATAGCGGATTGCCTGGATCAAAAGCCCCTTGGCATCGGCAGGGGTGCTTGGCATGACCACCTTTAATCCGGGCAAATGCATGAACAGGGCTTCCAGACATTGAGAGTGCTGGGCCGCAGCCCCGATGCCGGCACCGCATGCTGCACGCAGAACCATTGGGATTTTGGCTTTGCCGCCAAACATGTATCTCATCTTACCGCCCTGGTTATAAAGCTGATCCAGAGCGACACCGATAAAATCGACAAACATCAATTCGGCAACAGGCCTGAGACCCGCCGTTGCCGCCCCCACAGCGGTTCCTATGATGGCGCTTTCAGTAATGGTGGTATCTTTTACCCGCCTCTCACCAAACCGCTCAAGAAGGCCGGCCGTCACCCCAAAACATCCACCAAAAACCCCTACATCTTCTCCAGCGACATACACATTGGGATCACGTTCCATTTCAATAATATGGGCATCTCTTATTGCTTCAGCAAACGTCATACTGGGCATTTTAATTCTCCTTTTAGATTTTTATCTTTGACTGACACTAAAACTTGACAGTGAAAAGAGCGTTTTCTTATAAACATTATCCCCTGTTGTCTAAGAATACACATTCTCCAACAGCTCAGAGACATCTGGGAACGGACTTTCCTCGGCGAATTTTTCGGCTGCACTCAATTCCCCTTGAAGCCCCTTCTTAATGTCCTCAATTTTGCTTTGGGTAAGGATGTCCATCTCCAACAGTTTCTGCTCCAGCCGGGGGATGGGATCTTTTTCTTTCCACTCCGCAAGCTCCGAATCTTCACGATAGGCACAGGGATCGCCTTCAAAATGCCCTCTGTGACGATAGGTTTTACATTCAATCAGAGACGGTCCGTTGCCCTGCCTTGCACGTTTGATTCCCTCGGCTGCAGCTTCCCACACGGCAACCGCATCGTTTCCGTCCACAACCACACCGGGAATATCGTATCCAGCTGCACGGTCGGCAACGTTTGGCACGCACATGGAATTGAGCGTACACGAAGAGATGCCGTACATATTATTTTCATTGATAAACACCACCGGCAATTTCCAGCACGCAGCCAGATTCATGGCCTCATGGGTCGTCCCCTGGTTGGACGCGCCATCACCGAAAAAGCATACCGCCACCCGGCCATTGCCCAGATACTGACACGCCAAGGCCGCTCCGGAAGCCAGGGGCGGACCACCACCGACAATACCGTTGGCACCCATGATGCCAAGGTCAAGATCAGCGATGTGCATTGAACCGCCTTTCCCTTTGCAATAACCGGTTTTTTTACCGAACAGCTCGGCCATCATCTTTTTGATGTCACCACCCTTGGCAATGAGATGTCCATGACCCCGGTGGGTACTGGTGATGTAGTCTTCATTGGTCAGGCTTTCGCACACACCCGTGGCAACCGCCTCTTCCCCCACATACAGATGAACAAAACCGGGAATTTTACCTTCTGCGAAAAGTTCAGCCACACGATTTTCAAAAAATCGAATTTTGACCATGGTGGTGTACATTCTAATTAATTGTTCATTGGTCAGGTCCATTGATCTCCCCTTTAATTTTAAAAATTAATAAACAACTTCATAAAATACCGTCAAATTTACACTCAATATTCACGTTTTTTTAGACTGATTCCAGAGAACGGGGTCAGGCCTGCCCCCTCCTTTATATATGTCAATATAGAAAAACCTGATCATTGGGTTTTGGATAGACACCTCCTTTTCATGGGGCAGTGAAGGCTTCATTACAGGCCATTCCTCACCGTCGGTGCTGCAAGGGGGTCAGGAAATGGAAACCGTCACTGCTGCATTGGCCACAACGATTTGATCACAATTGGGTGCGAAACTGGGTACGCACAACCCTTCCACAACCATACCGCCAGTCATGGCACGGGCGATTTTCTGTCCAATGGGCACCATCTCCTTTACTTTTTCCAAATCCACGTCATCCGGCCTTGGACAAGCCACAACAATATCCACGGTTACAGCGCCAAGATCATCCAGACCCAGAATTTCCACCAATCCACACAGGCAACTTCTTGAAACAGCGTCTTTGACTGCCCTGCATGCAGCCTTGGTGACGTCTTCCCCGTGCAGGTCCGCCCCGGTGCCGATTTCAACAATAAACCGTTTTGATTTCATCAACCAACCTTCCTCATTGAATGGTTATGGGATGCAGTCCCACATCTGCCTATCATTTGACCGGCATGATAGGAGCTCCTTACCAACGGTCCTGAAGCCACGGATTTAAATCCCATATCCCTTGCGATTTCATCCCAGATCTCAAATTCTTCCGGCGGAACATACCGCGCCACAGGCACATGATTTTTTGAGGGTGACAGATACTGCCCCAGGGTTAGCAACATGCAACCGGCATGCTTTAAATCCATGAGAACCGTTTTGATCTCAGTGTCTGTTTCACCCAGGCCCAGCATCAGACCGGATTTCACCAAAAGTCCCCGGGAAAAGGCATAGGCCAGGACCCCAAGCGAGCGTTGGTATATGGCCCTGGGTCGAATCTTGTCATACAGTCGGGGAACGGTCTCAATATTGTGGTTGAACACATCCGGGTGTACATTGCAGATTTCGTCCATGGACGGGATATGACCCTTGAAATCCGGGACCAGGACTTCCACAGATACGCCGGGACAATACTGCCGAATCCGGCGAATGGTCTGGGCAAACTGCCCGGCACCACCATCGGGCAAATCATCCCTTGTAACAGAGGTGATAACGGCATGGGATAGTCCCAACTCTTTTACAGCCATGGCCACCCGTTCCGGCTCTTGTCTATCCACCAACTGGGGAGGGCCCTTGTCCACGGCACAGAACCGGCACCTGCGGGTGCAGGATGTGCCAAGAATCATGAAGGTGGCATTGCCCTGGCTGAAGCACTCGCCCAGATTCGGGCACTGGGCGCTCTGGCACACCGTGGCCAGGTGCAATTTCGCCAGCCGCTTTTCCATACTGACAACTGCACCAAGGTCATTTGTCGATGTCGTCAGCCACTCCGGACGATTTTTGGGTACAGCCGTTGTTTTTTCACCCAGGGCATACCCCAATCGATGGGAAAAACAGGCAACCAGTTTCTTTTTCACCATGGACATCTCCAACAGGCCGTTGATTTCATCCTTCATGGAGGTCATTTTTCCCCCTTTTTGACCACAGGGATCAATGAGGTCAAACCAACCCGGATCAATGTTCACATTCAGGGCAACGCCGTGATAGGTAACCTGATTGCGCACGGACAGTCCAACACTGGCGATCTTGGCTCCGTTTACCCACAAGCCCGGCTGGCCCCTTTTATATTCAGGAACCAGTTGGTAGGCCTTGAGCACATCGGCAACGCTGCCGAGCAATTTTTCCAAAAAATCGTGCACGCCCTTGTCATCAAGTTTAACAATGGGGTAAGCCACCAATTGACCTGGCCCGTGGAACGTTGCTTTGCCCCCCCTGTCCACATGGTGCAGAGAAACCCTTTTTTGGTCCAGAACCTCTTTTGCAACCCGAAGATCGTCAAGGCTTCCACTGCGTCCAATGGTCACCACCGACGGATGTTCAACCAGGATTAAACCATCCAGACCCGTGCCCTTTATCCGTTGGTTAACCATTTGTTTCTGACGAACAAGGGATTCGCCGTAGTCAAGGACGCCCCAGTCCATCACCTGAAATTTTTTCAATTTGAAGTCTGCCATGACGTCTTATCCCCTGGGCAGATAGAGTGCCCAATCCCCAGCGTCCCTGGCTGCATCCACCACCGCTTCGGAAAAGGTAGGATGAACCCGGATGCTCCGGGCCAGTTCCTGAACCGTGCACTCCAGCTGCATGGCCATTACTGCCTCACCAATCATTTCGGTGGCATTGGAGCCCACAATGTGCACGCCTAAAATTTCGCCGTATTGGGTATCAAAAACAATTTTCACGGCCCCATCGACCTGATTGCGAACCATGGCCAGCCCATTGATGGAATAAGGGAAAACACCGGTTTCCACATCATACCCTTTTTCTTCGGCTTCTTCTTCCGAAAGCCCCACCGCTCCCATCTCAGGCTCCGTCCACAAGCATCTTGGAATCAGATGAAAGGGATAACGAGAGTCCTGTCCCATGGCATTTTCAGCAGCAAACACAGCCATGGATGACGCTGCGTGGCTGAGCATCCATCCCCCCGTTACATCGCCAATGGCAAAAATGTCTTTAACCGAGGTTTCAAGCCTGTCATTTATCTTTATGCCACCGTCTTCATTGAGTTTCACACCCAGAGATTCCAACCCCAGCCCTTTGGTGTTGGACACCCGTCTGGACACCAGGACTTTTTCCACGGTAACGCTTTCCTCTTTTGTGCCGGAAAGCTTGCAAACAGTCCCTTCATCGGTTGTTTCAACTAAATCAAGTGTAGCCCGGGGGATGATTTTAATTCCATGTTCCCGTAATACCTGGGCAATTCTCTGGCTTGTGTCTGAATCTTCTTTCGGTAGAATCCGTGGCGCATCACCTGCCATGATCACCTTGCACCCAAAGGTATTGAGCAAAAAGGCCATCTCAACTTCAATGAAACCAAAGCCGCAAACCAGTATGGACTCTGGCACTGCCGTCATTTCCAGCACGTCGTCAGTGGTAATGGCAGCCGTGGTAAGCCCTGGGATTTCTATCTCGCCAAGGGAACTTCCCGTGGCCACAATAATTTTCTTCACTTCGATACTGCGGCCATCCACATCCACTTTTTGTGCGCTTTTTATAACAGCATGGCCCCTCACAACCTCAACGCCATTATTTTGTAAAAGCGCTTCCATGCCCATGCGAATCTCAGCCGCAACCCCTGATTTTCTCTCCACAAGCGTTGAAAAATCAATCCCTTCAAGATTGGCATTGATGCCATAGGCCTTTCCTGTTTCCACCTGGCTTAGGAAACTGCCTGCCTTCAGCCATACCTTGCTTGGAATACACCCGCGATTCACGCAGGTTCCCCCGGTTTCAGAGGATTCAGCCAATACAACACGGCCTCCCAACTGGGCTGCCCGAATGGCTGCTGCATAACCGCCTGATCCACCACCAATAATCATTATATCGTACATTATTACTCCTTGTTTGAATTGGGCTTGATCACAACATTATCCACTCTTAACAGTCAAGATTTCAACGGGGTCAAGCCATCATCAGCGTAGGCTGTTCAAGATAACGGGCCAGATCCCTTAAAAACGTCATGGCCGGGGCTCCGTCAACAACCCTGTGATCAAAGGTCAGACTCAGTGTCATCATATGTCGGATGGCAATCTCACCTTTAAAAACGCCGGGTTTTTCAATCACACGGCCAACCCCTAAAATCCCGGTTTCCGGCGGATTCAGCACCGGTGTAAATCCATCCATACCGAGCATGCTGACATTGCTGATGGTGAAGGTTCCGTTTGTCACCTCCTCCACAGTCAATCCCCCTTCCCGGGCCTTTTTTGCCAATTGCCTGACCTCCCTTGCTATTTGCAGCAGGGGTTTGTTTTCAGCATTGCGAACCTTAGGAACAATAAGTCCCTCGGGAAGTGCAACCGCAATCCCCAGGTTTACGGTATCAAAGAGCAGAATCTCTTCCCCTACCAGGGTGGAATTCATTATGGGATGCCGTACCAGTGCCCGGGCCGTTGCCATGACAATGATATCGTTGTATGAAATCCTTACAGAATCATCACCCTTATATTCCGCTTTGATAAGATCCTTGAAGCGAACCATTTCCGTGACATCCACCTCTGTAAAGGCGGTCAACTGGGCGGCATTCTGGAGACTTGCGTGCATATTCTCTGCAATGGCTTTGCGCATTCCCTCAAAGGGGATAACCTTGACTCCCGGGGCCTCGGAGAACCCGGAGGGCTCCTCCTGAACTTCCTCTGTTGGCCCTGCAAGGAATTGCTCAATATCGCTCCGGGTGATTTTGCCATTTTCCCCGGTCCCGGTGATTTCAGAAAGGTCCACGCCCTCCTGTTTGGCCATTTCTGCAGCCAGAGGAGTGATTTTGGGAGCAGGAGGTCCTTCTTCATGAAATTTGATGACATCCCCTTCTTTGATCTTTCCATCAGGGCCTGTTCCCGGTACCAAGGAGATATCAACACCCAATTCTTTGGCCACCCGACGGGCAGAAGGTGTGGATAGGATTCGTTTTGTTTCTTTGGGCACTTCTTCAGGTTTTTTGGATTTTTGCGATTTACATTCACCACTATCTGCCTCAACCACTTCACCTGCCTGGAGGCCTTTAATGCGCTCTGGTTGTTCGTTTTCCCCAGCGATAACTGCCAGGATGGTCCCAATGGGTACGGTCTCACCGACTGCGACCACAATCTGAAACAGCGTTCCGGTTCCCGTTGATTCGATCTTATTGGTTATTTTTTCGGTTTCAACCTCAAAAAGTTCTTCTCCTTTTTCAACCGCATCCCCTTCTTTTTTAAACCATTTGGAAACCTTCCCCACTTTCATTGTCATGCCAAGTTTCGGCATTGTTACATGAACAGTCAATGTGCCTTCCTCCTCTCAATTATATCAAATAGGAACTTGTGAACAACAGATAGCATCCTTAAATGCAAGCGGTATGCCACTTTGAAAAAGCGGATTATATCAGAGTTTAAATATTGAAAAATAATTATTATTTCAACATCTTACAACAATTATCCCCATGCGAACATCAATCAAAAAAACAGAAAAAAGGAAAGACACGGCGCGAAAAGAAAGTCTTAAGTGTTCGAAATTCGAACACTACAATTTATCAGTGGCATTTGATGAGAAAACATGCCCATCCCCAACAGTGTTATATCTTCGTACAGTGTTCGATTAATAAACAGCATAGCCTGGACAAACCGCAACCAAAAAGGTTTCTGGTACCTATGAATGTTCCCCTCCTGAATCACAGATTCAGAACCGGATACAGGAGGCATGTTTTGATGGACGCATTCCTATTTTCCCGGCCGGAGGCTTCATTAGCGATCGGGGGGCGTCCGATGTTGTGATCAAGCCCGGCATTGACAATGGTTAAATATTGGACATTATCGGAAATAAAAAATTTGCATCATTCCCACGGAAATTGGAATCCAGAATGCCTGAAATGGATTCCCGCTTATGTGGTAATGAGGTTTCAGAGGGAAATGCTTATTTCCGATAACGTATATTATAAATTTTAAGCAGTTATAGACGTATCTTATAGATCACAATAATCCTTCGCATAATCGTAAAATCCTTTCTGCTGGTCCTGCACATACATAGAATTAAATGCCAAAGGTGTTGTGGTCGCTGATTTCCATGCTTTTATGGAACACGCTTTTTTCCGGGTAAAAATCAGTGTTTTTACCAAAAAATTGATGTCTCCGATAATGGGTTGAAAATAGAGAAACCCGTCTTTAACTGTAATGTGCATTTCCAAACCATATTTTTCTACCTGCTCCCATGCCACATGTGGTTCAGGATAATAATTGATATTTTTATTTAAAAATTCAATTTGATGATTCTCGATCCCATTGAGTTGAAAGCTCTCAATCATGATATCCTGGTTTAAAATTGGATCAAATGCTGCCATACCACCTTTCTGAGGTGCCTCTGAATTATTGGGAAGCACTTCCATCAACATATGATATCCCTCTTTATTTTTTTTCAAAGCAAGAGCCAGGCCCTCTTGATCAATTGAGCCCATCAAATAAGAAAGATCCTCAATATTATAAGATATTTTCATGTCCATATCTTTCAATAAACTGTAAAATTCATCACTGCTCAAATAATTTAGGGAATTCTTTTTTTTGATGTTAAAAATCGCATTGGGCATGGTTTGCTGGATGGCTATATGACCATGATTATGGAGACGCTTGGGTGCCAAAAGATCATAGTAAACGGCTTTATTTTTAAGCGTAATGCCATGGTATGCCTTTTGGATCATGAAAAAAATATTTTGCTGTTTAAAACCATAAAACCGGTGATTAATAAACTCATCAATGATGATATCAGCGGTGGCTTCATTTAAAACGATCAGCATTCGTTGCTTTAAAAGGACTTGTTTTGGATCGTATCCCAATGATTTTGATAACAAACAGATATCATAGGCATACTGGAGCATGTGCCGGACCCCCAGAGACAGCGGCAAAAGATCAGACGGGCTGCACAATATCTGATTTCGGATAAAGTCTTCTGAAATTCGGGTGCCTTTTTCTTGATTGATCATTTCCATCATTTTACCGAACGTCAGATCTTTTGATAAATTAATCAAGTACTTCGTCCCTAAATTCAGCCGTGTTGCTTCACCCGCTGCAAAGTGTTCCGTAAATAATTTACCGTCTATAATTAATTTCAAAGCCTTAAGATAATCACCGTGTTTAAGGGTTTTATCATCTAAAAACACAAGATTTTTCGGTCTTTTTAATGTGTTAAGATTCATATAGGCATTGATTGAGTCTGTTTGCTTTTCAAAATCAAAAATGCTGTCAAAACCAATTACCTTAGAAGCGGCCAATTCAAGACAATAATCTATGTAATTTGAATGATCTGAAAATAACGGTGGAATTAAACTCTGTTGGTCTAATGCAACTTGCCCCATTCTAGCCTCCTTTTTATAACGCCCCATTTTTCATTTGTTCTATAGATGGGTATTAAATGATGAGTGCCCGAATATACTTTCCGTTGGCATTAGAAGAGGTAAATGCAAATATCATACCATCACCTTCTTAACTTCAGATGCGCCAGAAAAGAAAATCACAACTGTTTCCAATAACAAGCTGTTCCTTAAAAAAAATCGTTTATACATAGTTGATTTAAAAATAGACAATCTGTGATCGAACAAGATAGGTGTCAGCATTTTTTGCAGGGTGAAAAAAAGATAGACTTGAATTCCTTGGGGCAATTTTAAACCCCGACTTTTTACAGGACCATCATATTTGGCTTTACAAGGATTGTCGAAGTTAGTAGAAGTACCGCTAATATGGCACTGACTAAGATAGAATCAACATTTCTCCGATGGCTGCTGCTCCTGGCCGGGCTTCTACTGGTTGCCGGCCTGGTGACACCGTTAATTACCATCAAGAAATTCATCTATATCCGGCACTCGTTCTCCATGGTGTCCGGCATGTATGAACTGCTGATCAACGGCAGGATCATCCTCTTTCTGATTATTACCGGTTTCAGTATTGTCATGCCGATTCTGAAGATTTTAGTATTGTTCAAAATTCTCACCAGTGGCTCCGAAGACCGGAAAGTTCTTGAGCGCCACCTCCATCTCATGCATGAGTATGGACGGTGGGCCATGCTTGATGTCATGGTGGTGGCAATCATGGTGGTGACCGTAAAGTTAGGTGTTGTTGTAAGCGTTCAGGTACACGGAGGGATTTACCTGTTCGGGGCATCCGTGCTGTTGATCATGATAATTACCCACAGGGTAGTACGACTGACATCTTCCTGATGCCTAACCTGGACGAGCCAGAACCAAAAAGGCTTTCTGATTCTCTTGCCAAAATAACACGAAAATAAGAGATAAGAATCTAACAGCCTGTCGAATAATCAAGCAAAAAAAGGCCTGTGGGGCTATCCCGGCAAAGATATAGTGATTTACCTTTATATGGCCAAAAATGACCGTATAATGTCCTTTCAATATTTCCTTAGCCTTTCTATAATGGATAATGATAATAACAATTAAAAAAGGAAGGAAGGCAAATGACCCACATAAAGGCTGATAAAAAAATCGCTTTAATCGTTGTTGATGTGCAAGAATCTTTTAAGGCAAGAGGTGAGGTATTTTGGGAAAGCAGAGGCCCCAAGGATTTTGAACAGCATATAAAATCTTTGGTGACAGGGTTCCGTAAGGCTGGTCAACCCATATATTTTATTTTGCATAAAGACAAAGATCCTGGTTTTTCTGAGAATTCTCCTTTTTTCCGGGTAATGGATTTTTTGGACTATCAGCCAGAAGAGCCTCTGCTGATCAAACAAGTCCACAATTCATTTACGGGAACCAATCTTCTGCCCATGTTAATCCGGGAAGGCATCAAAAGGCTTGTCATATGCGGCATCCGCACGGAGCAGTGTTGCGAAACCACTACCCGGGTGGCATCGGACCTGGGGTTTGAGGTTGATTATGTCACCCAGGCCACCCTGACATTTCCACTCACACATCCCTTTACAGGGGAAAAAATGACGGTGGAACAAATTCAAACCAGAACAGAAATGGTCTTACATGGAAGATTCGCACGTATCGCAACGGTTCATGAAGTATTACAGATAATTAACGAAGCCTGACATATGAAACAAATTATTTTTTTATTATTCCCGGGGATAGAACTTTTAGACTTTTCAGGCCCCCTTCAAACCTTTGTAGAAGCAAAAAATCACGGATGCGACCTGACCGTTGAATATTGCTCATGGCAAGCAGAAATCAGTGCCTCCCAGGAGGTATTTATCAACCGCCTGCGCCATTTTTCAAAACTGAATCCCAAAAAAGATGACATCATTATTATTCCGGGAATTGAGCATCAGCAATACTCCGATAATGCGTTGGCAGACGTTCCCAGTGCAGTTTTCGACTGGTTGAAGAGTGCTTATCAAAACAATGTACAGCTCTGTTCCATCTGCACAAGCTCATTTGTTTTGGCCCATACCGGATTGCTGGAGGGGAAAAGATGTACCACCCATTGGTTACGCACAAAAGAGCTTCAAAAGACATATCCAAAAATTCATGTGGAAACCAACTGCCTTTTTGTTCATGACAAAGGAATTTATACCAGCGCGGGCATTGCATCGGGGATTGATCTTTCTTTGGCCCTTGTGGAAAAAAACTGGGGGCCGAATGTGGCTTCAAAAGTGGCAAGAGACCTTGTTGTGTATATCAGACGGGATGGTGGACACCATCAAAAATCAATCTACCTTGATTATCGGAATCATATCAATCCCGCAGTCCACAAACTGCAGGATTGGCTCATATCGCATCCCGGAGAAAACGATACCATCGAAGCATTGGCCGAACGCTTTGGCCTCAGCCAAAGAAATCTCACCCGTTTATTTAAAAAAGCCACCGGCATTACGATAAAGCAGTATACGACATTAATCGTTTTGGAGCACAGCAAAAATCTGTTGCAATACCCGGATAATTCAGTCGAATCCATCGCGATTCAATGCGGTTTCCACGATGCAAAACAACTGAGACGGTTATGGAAAAAACATTTTGGGACCACCCCTTCCAAATTCCGTGCGAAATAAACATATGCCGCTACAACCGGGGAAAAATGCCAGACACCCAGCGGCCATATGAAACCCGTCGATTTCATTAAACCAGCACTACATTGATACAAAACAAAATTTTTTGATAAATCAAAGAGTTGAATCTCCAAGCGAAAAAATGGGAATGCGCCCTATCAAAAGTTGATTCGTTTGACCGAGGTTTCCAACTTCATCTGCAACTCTGGATTTTATCCCTGGAACCGGTAAATACGGAAAATAAGCAACCGAGTGGCAATTCCAGTCAAGTTTGTATGGATTAAAGTCCGGATCATCTGGACAAGTGATTCCAGATATGTCCGGAACATCTTCCAGGTACAGAGAAACAGCTTTGCCAATAACTGTCGGTCATGGAAAAAATAAATCCACAGTCGCTTGGGGCTTGTATTTCTTCAAGTCTTTTGCGGCTGTTGCGGGTGGAGCATGGGAGTATCAGACGAGGGATGCTGTTGATTACGCTTTGATGATATTTGCCAGGCCTCTTTCTATTAGAATTATTACTATTATATCGGCTGGTTGAGTTGAGTATTCATCCTCGACAATGTTAGCAGTTGATGCTTCACGCAACTCTTTATTGACATGTCGAACTGATTGTATTAATCAAGCATATCTGTTGAT
>CAKZLA010000326.1 GCA_937124525.1 uncultured Desulfobacterium sp. | reverse complement strand
TCGGCCTGCTCTGGCGGCTCGCCGAAGCGCGCGGCATGCCGATCACCCGCCGCCAGCTGCTGCGCGATGTGTGGCGGATCGAGCATCCGCCCGAAACCAACTCGCTCGCCGTGCATGTCTCGCGGCTCCGGGCCAAGCTGGCGGTCTCCGCCTGGAGCTGGCTGGTGGAAACGCATCCGCAAGGCGGCTACCGGCTGGCGGCCCGGCCCGCGGCCATTCCCTGCGAGGCGCAATGCGCCTGACCGCCCGTGCCGCTGCCGGCACGCGGCAACTGGACATGGCCCGCCCGATGGGTACCAAGGGGCGCACAGTTGCGGAGAGAGGTTTCAGCATGCAGTTCAACGATCGCGTTTCCATCGAACTGGGCGACAACGGCGTGGCGCAGGTGCGCTTCACGCGCGGCGACAAGATGAACGCGCTCGATCCCGGCATGTTTGCGGCCCGCGCTGACGGCCTCATACAAGGGATCATCGGTGCAAGATATCTTATCCTGACAACACTGCCAAAAATGGCAAAAAAAATAAACAAAATTGAAAATGAGGCCAAAATTTTTTTTTCATATTTATATGGGTCAGTGCTGCCAGCAATAGGCACAAAAGAAAATAGAGGCAGCAACAATAATAAAATAGAAAGCTTCCCATCAAAAAACTGAAAATCATTATCCTTACCCTGAAAAAAAATCCTGATAGGCAACGAAACCGTCTCCCACCACTTCTCACCATACATGAATTTCCGATAAGCAAAACGTCCAAAAGTTATTTTATCTTTCTCAATTTTATTTGAATTTTCACTTTTCCACCGAATGGGACACGACGGGTTCATTTGTACGTCAAAAAACTTGTTATACAGAGGATAAACAGGATTTCGGGTCCAGGTATAATTTCGGATCATCCAGGGAGAAAAAACAATAAGGGCCATTAATCCAAAAATCAAACCAGCCCCAAGGGCTTTAATCTGAGAATTAGAAGTCCCATTTTTAAAGCGAGAATAAATAAAAGGCACAAACAACGTCAAAAGAAAAAAAACAATCAAGCCATTGTACTTAGTACCCATGGCCAATCCACAAAAGATACCTGACAAAAGCAGATATTTAACTTTGAAATCTGTTTCAATCCATTTCAATATACCAAGCAAAGCAGCAGTGGAGAAAAAAATCAAGCCTAAATCAACGTACACGGTGATGGAAAGCTTTATGATAATGGGGATAGACAAAAAAAGAATTACACCCCAAAGTCCCCAACTGGTATTCAAGCGTTTTTTTAAATATTTGTAAATTAATACCGCCGTCATCAAAGCAAAGGAAAAATGAATGAACTTAGGCGCTATGTCAGACCCCAGATACAGCGCCACCATATATATAAGGTCAAGGTTCATGGGATAATAAGAATAAGACATGCATGGCAACGGGAAAAAACCGCCATATTCCAGGTAAAGTTTTGGTATTGCCAAATGATGCACAAGGGCATCTCTGCTGATGGGGGGAACCAAACTCAATATTATAACACAAGTGCAAATAAAAAGAATGGCGAAGCAAAGAACTGCCAAATAAATATTTCCGGGTCTGAAAATAAGTGGTGCCATTTTTTTTGTTTTTAAAAAGAACAATCCAAAGCCCCTGTTTCCGCCAATTTTGCAGCAGTTTCATTTATTGTAAGTTTTATAGACTCCCTCAACCTTCCGAAGGAGATATCAACCATTGAAAAGTCCGTTCCTTCCATTTCTGTGATTTTACTTAAGATTCCCGGCAGGGTAAACCGAGATAAAATTTGGTTTAAATAAATGTTTTTTATATCGAAACGGCCCGAATTAATCGCATTTTCAACAAGCACAAAATATAAAAACAATTGATCATCAAAGCTCATGCCATCAATGGCCAGCCTTAGATAATGATCTGCCCTGTCTGAATGATGAAGGTGAAAATGGTATAATCCAAGGTACATTTGAGATTTGGCATTCAGGGGTGATAGTTTAAATGATTTCAAAATATAGGGTTTTGCTTCATGGGGCCTGTCCATCTTTAACATCAGATGAGCTTTCAGATAGAGATAAGCAATATCCGGTCGTTTCTTCCCATGAATCAGAATATCAACTTGTTTTTCTGCCTCCTCCAGCCGATTCGTGGAAAGCAGACTGACAATATAATTATATCTGGCATTATTGGAATCAGGGTAGGCTTCCACAGCCTTTTGTCCATAAAAAACGGCCTTATCAAATTCCTTTTTTTGCATATAGTTAAATTGAAGGTTGTCATAGGAAACCATCCTGGAATAATCAGGCCTTTTATCCTCCAGAGTCAAGGCTTTTTTATTTAATGCAATGGCAATGTCATACCCCCCCTTCCGTTGATAATAAAGGCTTGCCAAATTTTGATAACACCTGGGGTTACCCGGTGCCGTTTTAATAGCCGCTTTCCAAAGTGTCTCTTCCGTCTGCCAGTCAAAATTGCGGATATAGGTAGTAAAACCAGTTAAAAACAAGAAAGCAGTTGCGCTAATTGCAATCAAAGAAAACATCAACTGATTTTTTTTTCTATAAAAAGTCAGGGCATTATGCAAGCCCACTGCAACAGGAAGAAAAAGAAACATTGAGGGTAGATAATTTCGATGTTCAAAAATCAATTCCAAAGGAAAGATGGTGGACTCCACAAGGTGATTCAGGAAATAAAACAATATGGCAAAACTCACCAATGGCCATTTTTTGATATTAGCAACACCAATGCCCAAGAGAGATGTAATTGCAATAAAGGACGGTAAGGTAGTCCAGGGATAAAATAGAGATTTAGATATTTTGATATCATGTACAATTGAATAATTTGAGGCCACAGGATAAACTATCTGCTTAAAATATAGAATAAAAATCCTGGATTCAGTCATCAATCTTTCCCATAGGTTAAACGGTCTATGAGTATAACCGTTCAATAAACCAAAAGGGGTTTTATAAAACAAAGATGCAGCACCAATTAAAAACATTATACTGAGAATGCCTCCCAACACGAAAAGCATTTTCTTTTGAAAAGATATTTGCTCCAATCTATGGAAAAATATAATTTCCACAAGAAGAATACTCAACGGGATAAGCGCAGCATTTTCTTTACACCCAACCGCCAAAATCCCACTCAAGAAAAACAATGGATAAAAAATAAAACGAATTTTTAAAGATGAAGATAATCGAGCTGTAAGATAAAAGTATAAAGACGCAACATAAAACATGGCAGCCATGGATGCCATCCTTTGTACAATATAGCTCACACCCTGGATTTGAATGGGGTGAATCGCCCATATAATTGCTGACAGAAAAGAAATAGAAAAGGAATTGGCCTTAAATTTATTTCCCATATTGGGGGTATTTAATAACTTAGATATGGTTAAATACAATAAAAAGGCAGCCGTAATGTGAACCATGGTGTTGACGAGGTGATATCCTAAAACATTTAATTTTGCAAAATACCAATTTAAAGCGAAGGAGAACATAACCAATGGGCGATAAAAAGTTTGACCGTTGTAATATCCTCCGTTAATGGATGCACTAAGGCTTTTTATTATGGAATTTGGAGAAAAATCTGAGATGTGAAGTTTAGGGTTCTCAACGATATTACCAAAATCATCAAAATGCCAAGAGGCATCAAAAGTGTTGCTGTAAATAAGAAAAATAAAAATAGATATCAATAAAAGAGCAAATATTTGTCTTTGGTACGACATACTATTCAAGACATCCTTCAAAGCCACAAGATCCCCCTATAGTTCAAAAAATCATCTTTCAAGCAATTAATTTGTAGGCAACTTCGTAAAGATAGCATGATATAATATCTTTTTTGATAATTTTAGTGTCAGATTGTCTCTGTTTAATTTCATTAATTCCTTTTCTATTTGTCCAACGGTAAAATTCGATAGCAAATTTGAAGTATATAAATCGAGTCTAAAATCATTTCCTGATCTATAGCTATTCTCAATCAGACCCAATAATGGTTGCATATTTCCCGGCTGTATTTTAAACGCTGTTTTTAAACGCGTATCAGCTTTTTCATATTCACCTAACAAGCTTAAGGCGGCACCTAAATATATGTTAGTATCATAGTTATAAGGATTTTTTTTTAGAGAAATTCTAAAATATTTAATGGATTTAATATGTTGCCCCATAAGAAGAAGTATACGCCCTTTCATTAAAGAATAAGTCTCATTTTTTTCATATTTCGATAATAAAAGATCTATATTTTTTTTAGCATCATTGAATTTTCCCAATTGAACAAGGATTAGAACTTTTTTAAAATGCGCATCACCAGCTTCTGGATAGATCTCGGTAGCTTTGTTAATATAAAAAAGTGCCCTCTGATATTCTTTTTTTTGATAATACAATCCTGCAATATTTTTTAAAGCTGAAAATTTTGAATATTTAGGTTTTGCATCTTTTAACCCCATAGATTTCTGATACAAACCGATAGCATTATCAATATCACCCATTTTGAAATAATAATATTTTGCCAAATTTTGAGCTGTTCTGCTTCTAAATGGGGCCTTATTGGAGGCGTTTACCCATAGCGCCTTTTCATTAATCCATGCCATATTCCATGTATAAGTTCCTAAACCCAAACCAATCAGCAACAAAATCATAAAAGCAATAAAGATACTATAAAAAATCATATTTTTATTTTTATACACGCTGATTATTTTTTGTACACCAATAGAAACCGGCAAAAATAAAAACAATGAAGGCAGATAATTACGATGATCAAAAACAAGTTCAAGGGGTATGATAGAAGATTCTATAATATGATTTAAAAAGAAAAAAAGAATAGCAAATGAAATAAAAGGCCGTTTCTTCAAAAAAAACAAGCTTAATGCAATACTCCCACTTATTGCAATGATAGAAGGGAAGGTTGTCCATGGTTCGAAGAGTGAAGTTGACACGTTAATATCATATTCAATGGAAAATCGGGAGGCAATGGGATAAAATATCTTGCTAAGATATCCCATAATAATTCTGGGCTCGGTGAGAAGCCTCTCTATGAAAGTAAAGGATCTACCGGAATATCCATCCAGAATTTGCAGAGGCTTTCCATTTAAGAAAAACACGACACCGACAGCAAACGTAAAAGTAACGCAGGCAATTAATGAGAGTATAATAAACCCTGGCCGTTTCTTTAAACTATCCAGATCATGGTAAAATATTATTTCAATCAAAACAATAGATAGGGGTAAGGTAATTGCATTTTCCTTGCTCCCCACTGCAAAAAAGAAGCATATAAACACAGCAGAATAGTGGATAAACGCTTTTAATTCCTTAAAATATCTTCCCTTCAAATAAAAATATAAACCTAATATATAAAACATAGTAGCCAAGGAAGCCATACGTTGTACAATATAAGTCACTGCCTGAACCTGAATGGGGTGAATAACCCAAAGAGAAGAAGCAAGAAGTGCTACAAAATACTTATCCCCATATGTTTGTTTTTTTAATACTGGTGCATCAAATATGTTTAAAATAAACAAAAAAAGAAAGAAAGCTGTCATAATATGAATGGATATATTGACCAAATGATATCCCAAAACATTGTCTTTCCCAAAATACCAGTTAAAAGCAAAGGTCAGACATGCGACGGGTCTATACAATTTTGGATTTTCAATGTTGCTATGTGGTTTAGCAAAAAAAGATTGAACAATTGAGGTTAATTGCAAATTTTCCATATGCAGTTTTGAATTTTCTGTTATATTATCATAATCATCAAGGTGCCAAGATGAATTCAAGGTATTGCCATATATGATGAATGTAAGAACAACCAATAAAAAAAAGGCTATGAGCATATTGATTTGTTGTTCATTTTTTAAATTTATCATATGCACCTTCCTATTTATCCTTTGATTTGACATTCAACAGTAAAGCTGGGTAATCAAGTATTAACATAAAAAAATTGAACGGATAGACATTCTTTGTCAGAAATTACAAAAAAACGAAAAAACTCTATTTAAAAGCAATTTCCTTCTAAAGATAAATGCAAAAACATACATTATATTTATCAAATAAATTAGGTTATTGCAAAAAGAATGAGACGACATAAAGATTTATGGCATATTTATTGCTTCCAATAATTAAAGTAGTTAGATTTCTAAATCTATTAATTAATTTTTTCAGGAGGTCTTATGAAACAGAGAAGTAGTTTCTTTAATCGTAAAGGTTTTACATTGATTGAACTTATGATCGTTGTGGCAATTATAGGTATTCTTGCTGCTATTGCCATTCCGAACTTTATGAACTATCAGTGCAAAGCAAAACAAAGTGAGGCAAAGGCTAACCTTGGTACAATCCGAACCGGGCAAGAAGCATATAGAGCAGAATTTGATGAATACGCGGGAACAATGGCTGGTATAGGCTTTTCAACTAGTGGCAAGGCAAGATATTCATACGCAACTACTGGAACAAGTGTTTTTACAGCAACGGCATCGGCTGTAGCTGGTAAGGTTGGCACCACTGCTGATGTATGGACGATTACTAACAATGGTACGCTCTCTAATACTTCCAACTCTTGCAAATAACGAATAGGTGAACATATCTTTTTGTTATAGCGCGTTCCACATGGCTGAAGATAGAAAAGGTCAAATATTGGTTTTGTTGTTATCAATTAAGTAAAAAGAGGGGGCCCAACAGTAGAGTTGTCCCCCTCTTTGTTATAAACCAATAGCCAGGTAAAACAAAATGATTGACCGACATAAAACCAGTGCCAACAAAGGGTTTACCTTAATTGAACTTATGATTGTTATTGCAATTATAGGCATTCTTGCAGCTATTGCCATTCCCAATTTTATGAGTTTTATTTGTAAATCAAAACAAATTGAGGCCAAAAAGAATCTAAGTATATTACGATCCTGCGAAGAAGCTTATAGAGCAGTAAATGACATTTATGGGAGTGATTTAAATACGATTGGATTTACTTTTGCTGGCACCTCAAATTATGATTATACAATAACTACTTCACTAACTCCGCTAAGCTTCTCTGCAACGGCAAAGGGAAATATTGAAAATAAAAATGATGAATGGACCATCAATCAAAATGGTACGTTAAGCAACACTGTTAATGCATGTCGTTAGACACGTTTATAGAACATGATCACATTGATCAATAAATTTTTATCATAGCGTTTACGATATTTTATTTTTAATGGTGTTTAAATGGTCATTTTTATCAAAACAATATTATTCCTATCTTTATTTACCATTACCCTTATATTACAAAATCATTACACGGACCTTCGATTAGAAAGTTTTCAAAAAAATCCCGACTGCCCGTGGTGTGATACCGAAGATATAGGAAGTGACGTTATATATATTCCGGGAAACACATCTTATGCGCGTCTGATAGCTCCGGTTGATTCTGACTTTTTAGCAGACCTGTTATGGCTAAAGACTTCGTACTACTTTGGAAAACACGCACTCACTGACCAAAAATTCCCCTACCTTCTATTCCTCATTGATCTCATCACCGATTTATCACCTTCTTGGCTTGAGCCATATTTATTTGGCGCTGTTATTCTTCCAGTGGAAACTGATTCTATAGAAGATGCTATTTATCTCATAGACAAAGGGCTTACCAACCATCCCAATGAATGGAGGTTATGGTTTTTCAAAGGTTTTTATCTATGGCAATTTAAGAATGATAAGAGGGCAGCATCTAAAGCGATACACAAGGCATCTTTGCTTCCTGGTGCACCCATTTTTACAGCTAATCTTGCATCAACATTTGCCTTGGAAGCCGGGGAAAAACAATTGGCTGTAAATTTTTTACAAGAGGCTCTTAAAAATATTCATAATCCAGAACAACGTCGTCAAATACTATTAAAGTTAGAAGAGGTGATTAGCGGTGAGTAATTCAGAAATAGTATGGCGCAAAGCTTCATTTTCCATTCGACACGGCTTTTTCATGCGGACAAAATCCATTGTAAAAGATATTGATTTTTCTGTACCAAAAGGGAGTATAACAGGCATTGTAGGCTCCAATGGAGCCGGAAAAACGACCACCCTTAAACTTGGATCCGGACTTATAAAACCTCAAACGGGTGAAGTATTAATTAGAAATCTTCCCGCATACCAGGCAAAAGCAAGATCATTTATTGGATTCCTTACAGAGAACCAATATGCTTATCCCCATCTTAACCTTAGAGAATGGCTTCAAATGATGGCTGAACTCTCTGGAATAAAGTCTATGGATGCGGCTTCTAAATGCTCAAAAATATTAGAATTACTTGGATTAAACAACTTAAAAAACCAACGAATGCGATCACTTTCTAAAGGACAACTCCAAAGGGCTGGTATTGCTCAAGCTATGGTACACTGCCCTGCCATCCTTCTCCTGGATGAACCCATGAGCGGCCTCGATCCCCACTGGAGGTTCCGAGTACATCAAATTCTTTCTGATTTTAAAAAAAAAGGTGGGACTATTCTTTTCAGTTCACATATTTTATCCGATGTAGAACGTCTTTGCGACAGCCTTGTTTTGATTAAAGATGGAAAGATGTCATGGAAAGGACAGATGTCCGAAATTCCACGCAAAATAAAATCCTATGAAGCTGTAGTTTCCGAAATAAATGATCTAAGTTTATTGAAAAACTTTGACATTAAAGATTTTCAAGATGGTAAATGCTTACTATCTTTTCCTCTTGATAAAAAAAAACAAATAATTGAGCTTGCATCCCAGAATATAATTTCTTTGATATCATTGAAACCAATTCAAGAAAATATTGAATCAGTACTGTTTGAATCACTAATAGATTTGAAAGAAGCCTCTTAATCGGAGTTACCATGCGTACAATTTTTCAAATTAGGGCGATTGCTGTAAATGTCTGGCGCGAATCCATTAGAAATAAATCCATGTATGTTTTGACAGGATCAGCGTTCTTATTCCTCTGTTTTTCCATGGTATTAGGGGAAATGGCTGTGGGAGGGCAGGAACGAATAGTTCAAAACGCCACATTCTGGATGTTTGGCACTTGGGGACTCCTTTCCTCGATTTACTTAGGGGCGAATATTATAAAACAAGAATACCAGCATCGTACTGTATACCTTATTTTGTCTCGTCCTGTTACACGCTTTGCATTTTTGTCCGGTAAATTCTTGGGCATGCTTCTGGTGTTGATATGCATTTTCTGTTCACTTTTTCTTTTTACAATCTTAATATTTAAACTTGTCTCTGTTCAGATAACAGGAATGCATATCGTGGCGCTGATGTTCATATTTGGTGAATGGATATTATTGGCATCTATGAATATCTTTTTTGCCGCTTTTACATCCCCAATCCTTCAGGGCTTTTTTATGCTTTAAGCACAGCTTCACACGTACAGACTGTAGGCAATTCAATACAGCCCGGTACAGCTCAGTGCAGTCGTTGCTGATACTCAGGGGTGTCAAAGTCTTCGCGCTCAACTTCCATACCGGAAAGCTCGCCGACTTTACGCACTCCGGCTTCCAGCATCACCCGCGCAACATCCATATGATGCGCCTGCAGGCTGGCCTTGGCATCTTCGGAAAAATGAATACACACCAGTGCATCGCTGTCCTGATCGTCAGCACGACGCAGGGCGATATCACCATTGGAAAGTTCTACGATTTCAAAAAAGCGCGCCAAAAAGCCGCCATGCAAGGCATCATTGCGCGGATAACGGGAAAGTCCATCGACTTACTTTCTTATGAAGATGTGCGCCAAAAACTGCGTGCCATTGAAGGCAGTAAAACCGTCTTGCGCGACATTCCGCTCGATGCGATTGTCGGCAGCGTGGGCAGAAACAAGGATTTTACGCGGAATTTTTTGCCCCGCTTTGATAGCGACCAAGACCGTTGGGCAAATGTGATGGCGGGAACCGCCTCCCTATCCGGTTTGCCGCCTATCGAAGTCTACCAAATCGGGGATGTTTTCTTCGTTTTTGATGGGAATCACCGTGTATCGGTGGTGAGAGAATTGGGGGCAACCAGTATCCAGGCTTATGTTCGGGAAGTGCGTACGCGCGTTAGTATCACGCCCGATATTCAACCCGATGATCTGATTACCAAAGCGGAAGAACTCGACTTTTTTGAGCAGACACAATTGGACAAATCGAGACCGGAGACAGATTTTCGGACAACGAATCCAGGTCAATATCCGGTATTGCTGGAGCATATTGCCGTGCATCGCTATTTTATGGGGCTGGATGAACAACGTGATATTTCTTACGAGGAAGCCGTTCTTCATTGGCACGACCAAGTTTACCTTCCGATTATTGAAATTATATGGGAGCGGGGGATTTTGCGTCATTTTCCACAGCGGACAGAGATGGAGCTATATTTGTGGATCTCAAAACACCGCGCAGACCTGCAAGAGTCTTTGGCGTGGCAGATTGGCACCGATGAAGCTGTGGGCGATCTAAAATACCGCTTTAGCCCGGCATTTTCACAGCAGTTTTCGCGTTTGCTTTCAAAAAT
>CAKZLA010000325.1 GCA_937124525.1 uncultured Desulfobacterium sp. | reverse complement strand
CTATTGCCCATCGGGGGGGCTCTGCTGAAGCAAACTTGGAGGCTACCTTTTCATATAAAACTGCCACGGGCAGACCGTATCCTGGACCCCGGTTTGCCCACAACAAAGCATGAAAAAATATTAGGCAAGACTACTCTTTCATATATAAAAAAAGGGGGAAACATGCAATTTCGAAGGGGTCAGAAAATAGAAGTATACCAGGCATCCAAAGATGAGGCATGGGAATCCTACATGGACGACTTCATCGGTTGCCATGGCATCATCACCGATCCAGACACAGCCATTAATGATCCGGACGCACTTATTGAGGTAAGCCTCCAGGGTATGGGGACCCACCGGTTACCCCAGGATTGCCTCCGGGCCCTTGAATCACATACATGAAAAGGATGATATATGCAGGTAAAAGAATTATTGGAAAAAGAAAAAAGGCCCTTCCAGACCATTGATCAGGAAGAAACAGTGGCAGCGGCCCTGAAACTCATGTCCGGCTATTCCATCTCCGCCCTGCTGATCATGGATGATCAACGCATTGCCGGGATTTTCACGGAAAGGGATTTACTGCGCTGCCATGTGATTTTTCCGGAAAAAAGCACCACAGACATAAAGATCCGGGAGGTGATGACCCACAACCTTATTGTGGCAGAACCTGGTGATGAAATCAAAGACGCCATGGGCATGATGATCAAGGCAAAAATCCGCCATCTGCCGGTGATTGAAGATGCTGCCATCAAAGGCATTCTTGGGTTGGAAGATCTGGTTAAATACCATGTGGGGGCCCTGACCCAGGAACTTCATTACCTCCAGGACTATGTAACAGATCTCCAGGAAGCAGCCCAGGATTAAGGAGGAACAGATTCAATGGTTGACATTACCATAGATGGACAGGCCATATCCGCAGAAAAGGGTGAGACCGTCATTCAGGTGGCAAAAAAAAATGGCATTAAGATTCCCCACCTCTGCTATCACCCGGCGTTAAAGCCCTCGGGGGCCTGTAAACTGTGCGGTGTGGAAGTGATGTCCCACTCGGGAAAAGCCGTTGTCATGCTCTCTTGTATTCTCAAGGTAAAACCTGGTCTTGAAGTAAAAACCGACACCCCCCTTGTTCAAAAAGCCCGAACCAAGGCCTTTAACAAACTATTGCAGATGGCCCCGGACGCAGAAAGAATCCGGACCATTGCCCGGGAATTTAATGTGGAGGTCACCCCCCCTCCAGACGGCTGCATCCAATGCCGACTGTGCATTCGGGTATGCAATGACATTGTCAAGGCCAAGGCCCTTAAGATGATATCGGATGAATCCGGAAAAAGAGTGGTGGCAGACCCCTCCCTTTGCATTGGTTGCGGTACCTGCGCCAACATCTGCCCCACCCATGTGATCACGGCCACGGACAGGGATTCGGTGAGGTCCATTGCCATAAAAGGAGAGGTGTTTTGTCAACTGCCCCTGGAAAGATGTGAAGGGTGCGGCAGACGGTATGCCACCACCCGATTTCTTGAGCATGTGGAAGATGTCACGGTTTCCCAGCCCCATGTAAAGGAACATCATAATTACTGTCCCAACTGTGTGAAGATGCTGTCTGACAAAGCTCTTACAGAACGAACACACATGCCCAAAAGGGTTAGGTAACAACGTGTATTTAGCTCTGATCATCCTTTGGTCCCCAAAAGTTGTATTTAAATGTCTCCATCAAAGGATTAAATACAATCATAATAGTTGTGGGTTTCTATTTTATGCCAACCCACAGATGGACTCAATAATGATCAAGGCTCGTATTTCAAAAATATAAAACCATTAAATTTGGTATCCTTCATATCCTGGCAAGATAATTTCACACTTAAGGGAAATCGGTCCCCCCATGGGAACTTTTCCCCGGAGAGTGTCAATAAGCCAATGAAGGAGACCGTAAAGTTCACCCAAAGGAGAAAAACATGCAAAAAATTGTTTCACGTCTTGTACTTGTATCCATGCTCATGTTGTTTGCCGTGGCAAACGCATCCGCCGGCATTGAAGCATCCCTTTCCGCTGATACCTATAGTGCCGGAGATACGATTCAGATAACCGGAACCATTGAGCCGGGAACCGATCTTTATTTGGGGATTTCCGACAAGGCCCGCTTTGCATCCAAGGATACCGACGGTAAAACCGAAATAGTAAAACTGGCTAAAGAAGCAAAAAAACGTGGATTAAGCAATAACAAAACTGCGCCAGAAGCTCTAAAGGCTAGAGTCTCTAAGAAAACTATTAGCTTGTTTGAAGAATTAGGTGTAATGAACAAGACTGAAATTGAAGCACGTTACGAGATTGAAGTTGAAGAATATGCGTTAAGAATTCAAATAGAAGGAAGAGTTTTAGGTGATATAGCAAGAAATCATGTAATTCCTACTGCTGTGAGATACCAAAATATTTTAATAGAAAACGTAAGAGGACTTAAAGATATTTATGGTAAGGACTTTAAAAAATATGCTAAAGAACAATTAGAATTAATTCAGGATATTTCAGGTCATATAGAAGCTATAAACTCAGGTGTTACTAAAATGACCAACGAGCGTAAAAAAGCAAATACTATTGAGGATTCTGAAAAGAAAGCAGTAGCATATTGCAATAAAGTAAAACCATTCTTTGACGATATTCGTTATGGTTGCGATAAGCTTGAATTGTTAATAGACGACGAGCTTTGGCCATTAACAAAGTACAGGGAAATGCTCTTTACTAAATAGAGTAGTAAATATTTAAAAGCCTCATTTTTTTTGAGGCTTTTTTATTACATTATCTTTAAATAAGCAATAAAAAGATATACGTACACTTACGTATATTTTTAAAAAATATTGTGCAATAATGAGCATTTCAGCTAATTATTTTACAATTTACCG
>CAKZLA010000324.1 GCA_937124525.1 uncultured Desulfobacterium sp. | reverse complement strand
GCAAGATCTTTTTTAATGATCTTTTTGCCGGAAGCAGAATATTTGGCAATGGCACCTGTCGGGGTTGCCTTGGAGGATTGCCCACCGGTATTGGAATAAACTTCGGTGTCCATTACCAGAATATTAATATCATCGCCAGATGCCATCACATGATCAAGGCCGCCGTATCCAATGTCATAGGCCCACCCGTCACCTCCCAGAATCCAATGGGATTTTTTTACAAACAAATCTTTTTCTTCTTTTATTTCATCCAGAATGGCGTTCCCACTACTTTTTGCAAGCAAGGCATTGATATCTCTTCCTAAGATCTTGGATTGCTCAGCATCGTTCATATTGGCAAGCCATCCCTCAAAAGCACCTTTGAGTTCCAGGGAAAGTTCACCTTTAAGCGCTGCCTTGATCTTGTCGGCCAGGGCATCCCGACGGGTATTGTATGCCAGCATCATGCCGTACCCGTATTCTGCGGCATCTTCAAAAAGAGAGCTGGCCCATGCCGGCCCATGGCCATCACTGTTCACACAATAGGGGGATGACGGTGCAGATCCGCCCCAGATGGAACTACAGCCAGTGGCATTGGCAATGGTCATTCTTTCACCAAACAGCTGTGTCAACACCTTCACATAAGGAGTTTCACCACATCCGGCACATGCACCTGAGAACTCAAGAAGGGGCTGATAAAGCTGGCTTCCCTTAACGGTTTCACGTTTCATAAGGCCGGTCTTAAAAGGAACCGTTAAAGAGAATTCATGGTTGGGAACCTCTTTTTCAGTCTGGGTGGCCAGGGGTTTCATCACAAGTGCTTTATCTTTTGATGGACAGATATCCTGGCAGTTACCGCAACCAAGACAATCCAATGTATTTACCTGAATTCTGAACTGATGGCCTTTGAGTTCTTTTCCCTTGGCAGGCACAGTTTCAAAGGTAGCTGGAGCCTTTAATAGTTCATCATCAGTTGCAATAATCGGAACAATTGCAGCATGGGGGCAGACGTAGGAACACTGATTACATTGAATGCAATTCTCAGCGATCCACTCGGGCACAGTGATGGCCACACCCCGTTTTTCGTACTTGCTGGTGGAGTTGGGAAATACACCGTCCGGTGTAAAGGCACTCACCGGCAATTCATCCCCCTTAAGGGACTGAATGGGTCGCATGACATTATCCACATAGTCCGTGGCTTTTGACGGCTTAGCGGGTTTCCCTGCGGACGATGCCCATGTATCGGGAACCGTTATCTCCATAAGGTTACCAAGGGTACTATCAACGGCATTAATGTTCATGGCAACGATCTTATCACCCTTTTTGCCATAGGTCTTTTTGATATCTTCTTTTAGCAGTTCAATGGCCCGCTCAAAGGGAATCACGTTGGATAGCTTGAAAAAGCAGGTCTGCATGATCATATTGATCCGGTTACCCAACCCCACATCAGAGGCAATTTTAACGGCATCCACATTGAAAAACTTCAATTTTTTATCGTGGATAATTTTTTGCATGTCTCCGGGCAGTTGTGACTCCATGTCCTGGGCGGTCCAGGGAGAATTAAGCAAAAAGGTTCCCCCGGGTTTTATCCCTTCCAGAACATCATAGGTATTGACATAGGTAGATTTATGGCACGCAACAAAATCGGGCTCATTCACTGAATACGTGGATTTAATCAACACATCCCCAAATCGTAAGTGAGAGATGGTGATGCCACCGGATTTTTTGGAGTCGTAGGCAAAATACCCCTGTGCATATTTATCGGTATTGTCACCAATAATTTTGATGGCGCTCTGGTTGGCTCCCACGGTACCGTCGGAACCAAGGCCCCAGAATTTAGCGCTTATGGTGCCTTTGGGCGCTGGATTAAAGCCCGGCTTAACATCAAGAGAAAGATGGGTTACATCATCGGTGATACCCACCACAAAATGCTTTTTCGGGCACGCGGATTTCATGTTATCAAACACCGCTTTGATCATGGGCGGCGTAAACTCTTTGGAACTGAGTCCATATCTGCCACCAACAATGGTGGGCGGGGTAATGCCCGTCTCTATGAATGCGGTACAGACATCGGTATAAAGGGGTTCGCCCAGAGCACCTGGCTCCTTGGTTCTGTCGAGGACAGAAAGTTTGGTGACCGTGGTCGGAAGGGTTGCCATGAAGGCATCCACATCAAAGGGCCTGTACAGACGTACTTTGATGAGGCCAACTTTCTCACCATCCTGCACCAGCTGATCCACGGTCTCTTCAATGGCCTCACACCCGGACCCCATGGCAACAATGACCCTTTCCGCCCGGGGATCTCCCACATAATCAAAAAGGTTATAGGTTCTTCCGGTGAGATCTCCAACTTTTTTCATGCATTCCGTTACAATGGCGGGGACCCGTTCGTAGTAGACATTGGCAGCCTCCCGGCACTGAAAGTAGATATCGGGATTCTGGGCGGTTCCCCGGGTGTTGGGATTTTCAGGACTGAGTGCTCTTTTTTTAAAGGCCTTATATGCCTCCCAGTTAAACAAAGATGCCATATCTTCATAATCGATGACATCGATTTTCTGGATTTCATGGGAGGTTCGGAACCCGTCATAAAAATGCATAAAGGGAATGCTGGACTCCATGGTGGCCAAATGGGCAACCAGCGCCAGATCCATGGTTTCCTGAACGGAGTTGGAGGCCAGCATGGCAAATCCTGTCTGCCGGGCAGACATGACATCCGCATGATCACCAAAAATAGAAAGGGCGTGGGCAGACAGAGCCCTTGCAGTGACATGAAACACACAGGGAAGCAACTCACCTGAGATTTTGTACATGTTTGGTATCTTAAGTAAGAGGCCCTGGGATGCGGTAAATGTCGTGGTCACAGCGCCAGCTGTCAGGGCACCGTGAACGGCACCAGCGGCACCGGCTTCAGACTGCATCTGTTTGATATTAAGGACTTGATTAAAAATATTTTTACGACCCTTAACAGCCCAGGAATCGGCAATTTCACCCAATGGGCTTGACGGCGTAATGGGATAGATGGTGGCCACCTCGCTCATCCCATATGCCACATGGGTTGCCGCCGTATTGCCATCAATTGTCTGCATGTTCCTTTTCATAAAAAACACCTCTTTAAAAAATTGAATTAAATAGAGCAATAAAGCACGGGGGCCTGGTTGAAGGATCGAAAACTATGGATGGAGAACATCCAGGGAATTGAATACATATTGCTCAAAATACACACGCCATTACCTTTAATACGATCCTTAACCAGGCCCCATAATTTCAAAACATGTGGATATTGTTACATTGCAACGCTTATTTCCACATAGGAGCCATACGCTCAGTCAGAGATTTTCTGTAAGCATCCCAGTCCTCAATGGGTTTCCGTGCAAGCCCTTCTTCAACGGCAGCCTGGGCCACGGCCACGGCTTCCCATTCAATGACCCTGGAATCAAACGGTGCGGGTACAATATACTCTCTGCCAAAGGTGAACTCTTTGCCATCATAAGCATCTCTAACAGATTGGGTTACCGGTTCTTTGGCTAAAGCGGCCAGTGCTCTGGCAGCGGCAATTTTCATGCCTTCGGAAATTCGAGTAGCCTTGACATCAAGGGCACCGCGAAAGATAAAAGGAAAGCCAAGAACGTTATTTACCTGATTGGGATAATCAGACCTTCCCGTGGCCATAATCACATCATCACGGGTTGCAACGGCCAGATCATAGGTAATTTCAGGGTCAGGGTTCGCCATTGCAAAGACAATGGGATCCTTGGCCATGGATGTAAGCATATCCGGAGTAACCACGTCTTTCTGGGAAACGCCCATGAAAACATCGGCACCATCCATGGCATCGGCCAATGTACGATCTTGAGTATCAAGGGCAAAGATCTCCTTGTACTTATTCATTCCCTGGGGTCTTCCCTTGTAAATAACTCCCTTGGAATCGCACATGGTAAGGTTTTCAAGCTTAACCCCCATGGAAACAAACAGCTTGGCACATGAGATGCCAGCGGCACCGGCCCCATTAAAAACCACTTTTACATCTTCGATTTTCTTGCCGTTAAGCTCCAGTGCATTCATAAAGCCCGCAGCGCAGATAATAGCCGTACCATGCTGATCATCATGGAAAACGGGAATATCACACATTTCAATGAGCTGTTCTTCAATTTCAAAACATTCCGGTGCTTTTATATCTTCCAGGTTGATCCCACCAAAGGTAGGCTCCATCATTTTTACGGTCTCAATAATTTTTTGTGGATCCTGGCTATCCAATTCAATGTCAAACACATCGATATCAGCAAATCTTTTAAATAAAATACCCTTTCCCTCCATGACCGGTTTGCTGGCCAGGGCTCCCTTGTTGCCCAGACCAAGAATGGCAGAGCCATTGCTGACAACACCCACAAGGTTGGCACGGCTGGTATATTTATATGAATCTTCAGGATTCTCGGCTATTTTCAATACTGGGCTGGCAACTCCCGGTGAGTAAGCCAATGCAAGATCAATGGCGGTTTTACATGGTTTCGTTGGAACTACTTTTATTTTACCACAAACAGGTTCACAGTGATATTTAAGTGCTTCTTCATTGTAGGTTACCATTACTTAAAATCTCCTTGATTTACCCGTGGGGATTTATTCTTTACCCCACGATGAGTATATATTCATGCGTCTAAAATATCCAAACACTTGAACTTGTTAACGAGGTCCCCTCGCTAATCTTTTAAACATTTTTTTCGAACCTTGATCACTTTCTATTTCTATCTATGAAGTTCAGGATGGCTCCCCTTTACAAGTCAAAAAGACCTTGTAAGCCATCCTGTTTTACAACCTATTCTACTGCATCGAAATGGCAGTAGATCCAACCTGAAAACCTCATATCGTGACGACAACGCATGGTATTGTTTCACTTTCAAAATTGTATCTATTTAGCGTATTTAAGTATTTGATTATAAAGAATATTTATTTTTTTATTTTGCAAAATTAAGGAGTTTTTTTCTAAAATTAACAGCAAAAATATCAAATAACACGTCATAACTACAATATATTGTGTTATCAATACCTTTAAATAGCAAATATATGCTGAATAAATACTCAAAATTTAATATTCTATGCACTTTTTCCCATTTTGGGACAACTACCTTCGATGGCCTTAGTTCCTGTAACCACCTCGGAAATATGACAAACTTTTATGTTTAATCCGTGCTTTCTAATACCGTAGGATAGTTGGATCATGCATGCAGGGCAGGAGGTTACAAGAAAATCTGCGCCGGTGGACGCCAAATTTTTCATTTTCCGATCAAGTACTTTCATGGATAGATCGTAATGGGTTAATGCATAGGAACCTGCTCCACCACAACACCAGTCAGATTCGGGCATCTCCCTGAATTCCAGTCCTGGTATTGATTTTAAAATTTCTCGATTCTCCATGGAGATACCCTGCCCCCGAACTGCATGGCAAGGATCATGGTAGGTGACCACAACCGGTGATTTTCGGGAAGGAGAAGTCATCCCATGTTTAAAAAGAAATTCCACCATATCCTGAAAAAGAGGGGTCTGATTCTGGGCAACCACCTGATTTTTATCATCACCATCAAACACCTTGGGATATTTCTTTAAAAACGAGGCACAGCTTGAACAGTCTGTAACAATGACATCAAAGGATTGAGAAGAAAAGGTCTTAAGATTTCTCCGTGCAAGCTTCTGGGCCGCATCAATATCACCATAGGTCCAGGGAGGTAACCCGCGGCAGCAATTATCAAGGATAGGAACGGTGTTACCAATTTTCTTCAGTAACTTAAAACTCTCTTGTCCAGCTTCCTGTTGAATTACATCAACACCGCACCCCACAAAATAACCAATGCGAAGGGACTTACCTGTTCCTTCATATTCGCCTGGTTTAAGGACGCCTCTAAATGGTTTTGGAGGAAGCTTTTCAACCATATCTTCAGCCTTGGCAAAATCCCTTCCCAGAATTCTCAAAAGTCCCAGAGCCTTGGCAACCTTGGACATACCTGAATTTTTTCCCAGGGCTGCAGCCCGTGCAGCCATGTGAAGCCTGCCAGGATAGGGAAGGAGTTGCTCAAACAAAAGTTTATGGATGGGTTTTCGCCCTACCTTTTCAAGATAGGCGGCCCGTCCTTTAATGATGAGATCAGCCGTAGGCACTGCTCCAAAGCAGTTGGAGGTGCAGGCACCGCATCCCAGGCAATTAAACAGAGGATCTTCCAACTCCTTGCTCCATTCAACGCGATCCTCAATGATGCCGCGCATCAATGCCAGACGTCCCCTGGCCACACCGGACTCATTACCTGTTGAACGAAATACAGGACAGGCGACCTGGCAAAATCCACATTTATTACATTGCGATATTGCATCATAATCTTCAATAATATCCATGATGAATTTTCCTTATTTGGTTTTAAAATTCATGGTCTTTACAGCCAGACGCACCTGATGAGGCCTTCTCTACCCAGGCGCGTCAAGCCATGAACTTTAACTGGATGCTCTATATGTATTAACGATAAGCAAATCGTCACATAAAAGATGGAAAAATAGATGTTCCCGACGTCTCTAAACCCTTCCAGGCATACGCCCAGGTGCAAAAACAGACTCTGGGTCCAGGGCTTTTTTGATTGTATGCATCATGCCCCAATTCGAACAGGAGTCCGTGCCAAAGACATCATGTCCGTTCCGAAACGTATCAGGTGCTTTATCAAGCTGCACATGACCGCCATGGATCGCAGCCTTACGGGCCATGACAGCCCAACGCTTTCCATCCAGAGCGTCCAGGGCACCAAAGATTCTGCCGCATCCAAAGTCAAGGCACCATCCTGATAAATTTCCCTGGGCTTTTATATCGTCAATGTAATTCACCATTTTAGCTGTGGCGACAGCAGCCTTCAATAAATAGGGTGCCTGGGACATTTTATTAAATATTTCCTTAAAACGTCCGTCAATCAGAGAATAGTCACAGGTATCCTGGATTTTCAATTTTTGTTCTTTTAACAGTTCAGAACATTTTTCAATCTGGTGTTCAACAACATTAGAGAGCCCTTCAAAGCCAACAATCATGGACCATTGATCTGGAGACTGTCCCTGGAAATTATTTTCAGGGATAGCTGTCACAAAGGTGGGAATCAAATTGGAGTTCATTAGTTTAAGAGCAGCTTCATGGCAGTTTTTCAGATTTCCTGTTGCAGATAGGGACTTACAGAGTTCAGGCCTTGTTGAAATGCGCCAGGTCGATTCGGTGATTACTCCCAGTGTTCCGTTGGAACCGGTAAGTAATCGGGTCATATCATATCCAGCAACATTTTTTACAACTTTGCCACCACATGAAATGATCCGTCCCTGACTATCAATATATTGAAGACCCAACAGATAATCCCTGGGGGCACCATAGAGCATACGTTCTGGACCACTGGCACCCATGGCCACCAGGGAACCTATGGTTGAGGCACCACCAAAATAGGGTGGGCGAATGGGGAGCCACTGATTCTTTTCACCCAGAATAGCCTGAAATTCATCAAAAGAAAGCCCGGCACCCATGGTGGCGAACTGATTGGCTGGATCAACTTCGATAACATCTTTCATGGCAAGGGTACTTACAGGCAGCGTTCCTTTTTTACAAAGATTACCATATTGTTCGAAGGTACCACCACCAACAGCCACCACAGACTTGCCCGCGGCAGCGGCATCCTTAATTGCGACCATGACGTCACTTACCCCTTGACACGATTTTCCTCCAAGACGTTTCAACACCGAGGGGCCAACGGACGCAAGCGGTTGTCCAGGTATTTTAGGAAGCGGAATCACCTTGTAAGGATTTAATACGTTGTTCGGATCAATACCACGTTTCAGTGCCTGCTGGGTATTGAGATCATCTCCTGAAAAAATCATTAACATGCCATCTTGTTTTTCCCGACCCACACCGTGCTCACCCGTTATGGTCCCCCCCAGCTCAACACAAGCCTGCATGATATCCCATCCAGCCTTATGAACCTGTTTTAAATCTTCAGGGTTTCGTGAATCAAACATTAGAAGGGGATGCAGATTTCCGTCACCGGCATGGAAAACATTACCACATCGAAATCCATATTGATCGGAAATGTCCTTTACACGCTCCAGGGCCTGGGGCAGGTTAGTCCGGGGAACACAGGCATCGTTTACAAGATAATTAGGAGCCAGACGGGCAATGGCACCAAAAGCACCACGACGACCCTGCCATAAAAGATCTCGTTCCTGCTGGTTCTGGGCAATCTTGATGTTGCGACACCGGGTAGCCATACAGATCTTTTTAATCTGTTCGGCCTGTTCCTGAAGCCCCACAGTCATACCTTCCACCTCAATGATCAATACGGCTGCCGCATCGGTGGGGTATCCGCATGGACCACTGGCTTCCACAGCCTCAATAACTGTGGCATCCATCATTTCAAGGGTATTTGGAACAATCCCAGCAGATATTATTTCCTTAACAGATTCTGCGGCCCATGGAATTTCGTCATAAACGGCAAGCATGGTAATAACGGATTCTGTTTTGGGCAAGGTGCGCAGGGTCAATTCCGTCATAATACCAAGCCCCCCCTCACTGCCCACCATGAGTCCCCGAAGATCCAACCCGGGAGGATCAAGCGCCGGGCCACCCATGCGCACAATCTCGCCATCACCCAAAACCACCTCCATTCCCAGAATATGGTTGGAAGTAACGCCATATTTCAAACACAGGGGACCACCTGAATTTTCGCCTGCGTTGCCACCAATGGTGGAGACTTTTTGACTGGCCGGATCCGGGGCATAAAAGGCACCCACAGTGGCCAGGGCCTGCTGGACTTCCAGATTGGTCTTTCCGGGCTGAACAACCATATAACGACTTTCAGGGGCGATCTCCAGAATCTGGTTAAATCGAGACATACATATTATAAGCCCCTCGGTGACAGAAATGGTGCCACCGGACAAGTTGGTACCATACCCCCGGGGAATAAAGGAAATTCCAGCTCTATTGGCCGCCTTAACGGTCTGGGAGACTTCCTCGGTATTTCCTGGAAACACCACAACTCCAGGATTCCCCTTTATCAGAGACGCATCGTATGAATACAGTTCAATACCGGTATGGGTCAAAGAGACGTGGGATTTCCCTACGATTGTTTCCAATTCACGAATAAAATTTTCACTGACCATAGTTTTTCCTTAACTTAAAAGACGTTAATATTGACAACAAGAGGCTGCAGGGTGATTTCACCACTGAAAATGTCCTACTCTACACTCCACTTAACCGCCAGAAAGGCGCCGGTATCAGCCTGTTCCTTAATTCCTGCCCTTTCAATCAAAGGCACATCTGCAGGGAAAGAATTCTTTTGAAAATGAATCGCCGTTTTTACCACAGGATCTGATGGAATAAGCGCTCGCATATCATCTGGAGATCTAAAAAAAACCTTTTGAAACAAAGCATGTCCATTTTTCGCAGCCACCAGACGTCTTTCTGCCCATGGGCTGAGACTGTTAAGGGTTGTCAGTACAACGATACCGCCCTTTCGGGTCACGCGATCAAGTTCGGCAACGGCCTTTTTTGCGTCTTCGACAAATTCAATGGCGGTCATGCTGAAAGTTTTGTCAAAACTGTTATCCGCAAAGGGTAATGCGCACATATCAGCGCAGGTACCTGTAAAAGCGTATGCAGGGATTTTATCAATAGCGTTCCTGAGCATGGGTTGGGACAAATCAACGCCTGTAATCTTAACCCTTTTAGTCATCACATCATTGGTAAAGAGACCAGAACCACATCCCACATCAAGAATGGATTCCCCGGGAAGGGGATTGAGCATTTCCAGGAGGAGACTGGATTCATACTGCTTGACCAGGGCACCAATGGGCGTTTCAAACCAACCATCATATCGGGATGCCCATGAATCAAAAAGCTTGGGTTTCATTTTTACCCACCATCTATGTTACGGATTTTATTTTGCTGCTCAGAGTGGCATTCTTATCTTTTCTATCATCAATCTTTAGATCTACGATAATACGTTTAGCCCCTTCGTCCTCATGGGCCTGGCGTACTGCCTTAACCAAAGAAAACAGGGAATCCATATCTGGAAATTCTATTGCCGTGGAGAGGCCTCCTACACTATATGTATAGCCGGACTCTTTTATCACTTGAATTCCCTTACGCACATAATTTCCAAGACTTATTCCCTCTCCCATGGGGTAGACGGACAACTGTGCAAGAATCATTATTCCTCCAGAATATGTCAGGAAGACTTTTAAGACTAAAACCTGACTTAATACACTTAATAATGAACCGGAAAGTTCAATCAAATAATATGCTGCCGGCGGTGGAAAATTCCGAGAAGGTGGTTAAAAATCGCAAAATCCCCACTAAAATGCCGGCAGCATATCAATTTTTAATTTCCTTCGGCAGCACGAATCTCTTCCATTGTGCTCAAAATCTGCATGGCATTTTCATATACTGGTGTATCAACCATTTTTCCAAGATAGGTAACAGCTGCTTTTCCCTTGGCAATACCCTCTTCCTCAAATACTTTTTTCACGCCTTCCGCCCATTCAATATTGGCAGCAGAAGGGGTGTAAATTTCATGGGAAGGTTCGATCTGGCTGGGGTGAATCAACATTCGACCTTCGTATCCCATCTGATGTCCCTCTTCGGTGCTCTTTTTGTACCCTTCTGCATCCTGGAAGGCCACAAAGGGACAATCGATGGCTACACATCCGGCGGCCCTGGCAGCAACAGCTGTGTGAAATCGAGCATAGAGTTGTTCCTGACCTTCAGAGGTCAAGGTGACCCGCATGTCTTTAGTATAATCAACTGCACCAAAAATCAGTGAATTGACGCGTGGGCTTGCTGTTGCGGCTTCATAGGCATTAATGACGCCTTTAGCTGTTTCGATGAGCAACTGGATACTCACAGAACCAACCTCCATACCTCTTCGCTGTTCCAGTTCTTCAAGTTTCCATGCCAGACGCTGGACATTTTCTCCACTGCCGCACTTTGCCAGACAGACACCGTCAAGGCCGGGATAAACAATGGCCTCAAGGTCATCGTTGGTCATTTCTGTTTCCCAGTTATTAATCCGGACATAAAGATATTTTGAAGACTGTCCGGCTCTGCTGGACTTGAGATATTCACGAATCATCTCTCGACCCTTGGCTTTTTCTGCCGGAGGTACGGAATCTTCAAGGTCAAGTGTCAGGATATCTGCTGCAATTCCAGGGGCTTTTTCAACCATTTTATCATTATTGCTGGGTACATACATTACGGATCTCATAACTGCCATGGTAATACTCTCCTTATTTTTTAATATGAGACTCCCATGAAAAACTAATAATAAAAGGAGTCTCTGTTTTTACGACAAGTATATCTTGCCTTTTCAATTTAGATGTTGATCAATTCTTTAATTTTAGGGGCAATTTTTTCAGGACTGTCCACAACGTATGCGCCTGCCTCTGTCAATGCTTTCATCTTGCCCTTTGCGGTTCCTCTTCCCTTTTCAACAATACTGCTGGCATGGGAAAATCGCATGCCTTCCGGGGCCCAGGCACCTGCAATAAAAACTACCAGCGGCTTTGTAAACTCACCCTTGGCAACGGTCTCTGCCGCTTCTTCCTCAAGTGTTCCACCTATTTCTCCAAAAATCGCCACCGCCTTGGTCTGCTCGTCGACCTCATACATTTTAAGGACATCGGCCATGGTCAATCCAAGTACAGGCTCGGTACCAATGTGCATAGCTGTGCTGATGCCCAATCCTGCAACCTTAAGTGCCCAGGGTACAGTACCGGACTGTCCACCACTGCGGGAAATAACCCCAACAGGGCCAGGATTAAAAAGGGTGCGAGCCCAGTCCAGACTGCCGCCCAGCCAGCCGATGGCGGCCTTGCCAGGACTGATCAACCCAAGGCTTCCAGGCCCCAGAAGTTTGACGTCATTTTTGATGGCATAATTGACCATTTCAATAACATCCTGCACCGGAATACGCTCCACCGGCGAAACAATCAATTTAACACCTGCATCAACGGCTTCGTAAACAGCACTTTTCAACGCCGGGCCAGGGATAAATGTAACGGCTGCATCAATCTCTCCCACGGTTTTTTTTGCTTCTTTGATGGTATCAAAGACCGGGATTCCATGAACCTCTGTGCCACCTCGTCCTGGTGTCACACCCGCCACGACCTTGGTACCATATGCTTTCATGAATTCTGAACGTAGTGTACCTTCCCGTCCTGTCAGGCCCTGCACAACAACTTTTGTATTTTCATCCAGTAATATAGACATCTGCCCCCCTGCTATTCTGTTCCGTATCTTTTTCTATAATCGGACAACCCTTCGACAGGTGCCTCAATGGTAATGGCACCATTTCCCCTGAACCAGCATTCGTATTCACAGGCCAGACATTCCGTCCCTTTCCGTGCCAACTCATCAACCGTATCTTCCACAACGGGTTTCCCGTCCTTCAATTTCAGGATTCCTCTACTGAAGAGCTTGCAGGCGTCTACACAGGCATGGGTTGTGCACCCCTCACATTTTTCCTCATCAATGATAATTTTGATCGTTCTCTCATGAAATTCCATCTTATTTCTCCCTCTATGCCACAGACTTTTCTTTTTTACTTTCCTCGACCAGTGCTTTCACCCTTTCAGCAATGAACGTGGCATCATAGACTCGATCGCGATCATAAATTTCAATTCGAGCATCAAGATCTGCCAAACCTTCTTTTAAGATCTCCTGGGATTCCTTTTCTTTGTTTCCACAAAGCAACAACACAACGGGAAAACCTGGCTTCTTGGGCAACTCTTCCCGCAACGCCTTAACAACGCCATGGGCGTGGTGCCATTGTTCCTGGTTACCCATCATGAACCCTGCAAGAAAATAGGCGTCAATACCTGGCTGGGACATAATCAACTTAGTGGTCCGATACACCTTAGATGCTGTGGGGTTTCCACTGGTGTCTGCATAATCCGCGATTTTCAAGCCCACTCTGTTGAGGGCATCCATACCGATCATAGCAGCACCGCCGCCGATGCCGTGGTAGCCGACATACCCACCCTTGGCGACCTCTTCCGCTGGCGTCATCTCCGCGACATAGCTCGTACCCCTGAAGTCACTGGCCTCAAAGGACCAACCAATAAGGTCAAATTCAGTGGGCTCCTTGAGAAACTCACGACCAATTTTAATGCCCAGTTCCGGATGTCTGAAAAGTGCCTGATCATCTACGGCCATGCGGCAATCCGCAGCCAGCACCTTTTTATCCGCCGTCAAGACCAGAGGATTGATCTCCAGGGTTCGGCAATCCATCTTCTGAAAAAGGTTAAACAGCTTGAATATGGCATCTGAGATCTGACGTAATGCCGTACCCCCTATCCCCATTGACGCTACCAGGTTCAATGTATCGTATGGCATCAATCCTTTGACCACATCTACATTCATAGTGGCAATCCTGTCTTGGGATACAGATTCTATATCCATGCCTCCGTCAGGGCTGAACATCAGTACCGGCCCCCGAACTTCCTGTGCCGAATTAATTATTATACCGGCATAGAACTCCTGCGCGATATCCAGTTGCTCTTCCACCAGAACCTGCTTGACTTCAAGCCCCTTGATATCCATCCCCAAAATTTCGCGTGCCACGACTTCTGCCTGTTCCGGTGTGTCTGCGAATTTTACGCCGCCAGATTTTCCCCTGCCACCAGCATGTACCTGGGCCTTTACCACAACAGGTTTTGCCAACTTCGTCGCCGCAGCTTTTGCCTCTTCCGGGGTGTTGGCCACCATGCCCTCAGGAATAGGAATGCCGGCCTGTTTGAAAAAATTTTTACCTTGATATTCCAAAAACTTTGCCATTTCGCCTCCATCACCAAATATGAATATTTTACTCCAGCATTTTTACCGCTGGAAAGATAAACTCAAATCGATTTCCAAATCAAAAACCTGGATGATCAATCATCTGGTCTGACCATGGCGAAAGAAAACCACATGTAAATAATCATGTCAAGCGTTTTTTCAAAAAATCAAAAAACACGGCATGGTTAACGCTATCAAAAGAATATCAATATTTGCAAATAAAATTTGACATCTGGTCCTACCAAATATAAGATGTACCAAATTATAGAATAAAAACGATTATTATAGTCCAAAACGCAAACCCCTTTCGACAGGCTGTTACGGAATGCATTGTTTATAAATCCAATTACAACATGTGGTGGTTTGTTGAGGTGATAATGAGAATGTATAATATCTTTATGAGAACATTTTTAGTTCTGTAACAGCCTAAGAATCTCGAAGCATAATATGATTTTTGTACACCAAGGAGCACTTTACCATGAGAAACAAAGACAACTGGGATTGGGACACCGGCAAGCGACTGGTGGCCGATCTTGAACCATGGCACAATGAATTTTCCTACATGGAGGAGACTCGCATCAGCCCCCACGGGGAAAACATTGCCGCCATTGTAAAAAATGAAGATATGGAATTTACCATATGTTCCCAAGGTCTGGATGGGGCCTTTGCCACATGGGAAAACAGCTATGACAAAATATGGAGTCTGAAGTATGGCCCGGACAATCGATTATCCGCCCTGGTTTCAGATATGGCGGAATGGACGATTTCCACAGAGGATGTCCCCTGGGAAAACACCTATGATTTCGTATGGAACATGACCTTTAATCCTTCGGGAAGTCACATTTGTGTTTCCACCCAGAAAGAGCTGCAATATCATTGTCTTACTAATGACACACCCTGGGAGAAAACTTATTCACGCTTGACAGACATGACCCTGAGCCTGGATGGAAAACACAGTGCCGCAGTGGTGGAAACAATGCCCGTGCTTGAAACTCAAATTTTCAAGTTCAGAAAAGGCTGTTATTCCGTAGCCGTGGACGGAACACCCTGGGATAGAAATTTCATGAATGTCTGGGACCCTGTTTTTTGTTCTGACGGTTCCCGGGTTGCCGCATCTGTTCGCACCAATTATCAGGATTATTTCATTGCAGTGGATGGTAAGACCTGGGATAAACCCTTTTCATCGGTGTGGACGCCTTGCTTTTCCCCCGGGGACAAAGGGGTAACAGCACCGGTTAAAACAAATGGCAAATGGTTCCTGGCAAAGGATGGTGACATTGTCTGGGATCGAGGTTACTCCCAGCTATGGCATCATTTTTATTCCAGGGATGGATTAAAAATTGCCGCCATTGTGGCCAGTGACTTTGGCAAATGGACCCTGGCTGTAAATGATATACCCTGGGACATAACCTTTTCAGAATATCTCACCGATGCGGTATTAAGTGACGATGGCAAGCGTGCCGCCTGCGTCTTCAAAGATGGGGGAAGATGGGGCATTGCCGTGGATGGTGGGGCCTGGGAAAATCGTTTTGATATGGCATGGAAACCGGTTTTCAGCCCCAATGGCCAAAAGATGGCCGCCAAGGTGGAAATCAATGGTGCCTACCATGTGGTGGTTGATAATACCATCCTCAAAACCGCATATGATCATCTGGAATCTCCCGTCTTCAATTCTGACAGTTCAAAAATGATGATAAAGGGAATTGAGAAAAATAAATATCACAGAGAGATCATTTCATTGAAAGGAGATCTGTAATATGCATGCCATTTATTCCTTTGTCTGTGGCCCCCTGGCCTGGCTGGCCTTTATTGTTTTTATCGCCGGCAGTGCTTACAGGTTTTATTGTCTTTACACCCTTGCCCGGAAAAAAGACGGGGTGGTGTTTGAGTACATGAATCTAAAATTTGCCCTTCGATCCATTGGTCACTGGCTCACCCCCTTCGGCAGCCGAAGCATGACGTTAAATCCCGCCATGACCGTTGTCACTTTTGCCTTTCACATTTGTATGTTTCTGGTGCCTCTTTTTGTTTTTGCCCATGTCATCATGTGGAAACAAAGTTTTAATATCAGCTGGGTCACCCTCCCCGGCATTGTTGCCGACCTGATGACCCTGGTTGTTATTTTTTCCTGCGGTTTTTTTCTCCACAGACGAATCATGCTTCCCGAAGTAAAATATCTCACCACAGCCGTGGATTATCTGATTCTTTTCATTGTTGCTGCCCCATTTATAACTGGATTCTGGGTATACCATCAATGGGCTGGATTTCCCACCATGACAATTATACATATCCTTTCTGGTGAAATCATGCTGGCAGCCATTCCCTTTACAAAACTTTTTCACATGTTTTTATTTCCCTTTACCCGGGGATATATGGGATCTGAGTTCGGTAGTGTCCGGATGGCAAAGGACTGGTAAGACAAATCCGCTTATTTCCATATATTCATTCACATATGAATGCCATTGGTCACATATTTAATTCATTTTCCAACGCAAAAAAGTGGATGAATGCATTAAGAGACGTCCAGCAGGAATGTTTTTAAATTTTTATCTCTGATTTTCGTGTTATTTTGGCAAAAGAATCAGAAAACCTTTTTGATTCTGGCTTGTCCAGGTTGGGGTGGCATGAAATTTGGGATTCTGATCAAAAATATTTTTTTTTACATACAGAAAGAAGGTGCCATGACTGAATCAAAGGCAGTCAAAGATACTGCCATAGACGACCAGGGGATTATAAAAGGTATTGAACAACTCTCCCCTGAAAAGATAGAACGTATTATTAATCAGGTGTTGGAAAGCGAAACAGGTGCCAGGCTTAAAACCTATGTGGACACCTGTGTCCATTGTGGGCTTTGCAGCGACGGATGTCATTATTTCCTGGGACGGGACAGAGATCCCAAATATTCTCCTGCAGCCAAGGTAAAACAGACCCTGTGGGAGATCATGCGTAAAAAAGGAAAAGTGACCCCCGAGTTTATCCAGAATGCCGCTGTGGTGGCATTCACACAATGTAATCTGTGCAAAAGATGCGCCATGTATTGCCCCTTTGGGCTTGACATTGCCTATGTCATGTCTGTCATGCGTCGCATCTGCCATAAACTTGGGGTGGTTCCTTTATATATCCAGGACACGGCCCACAGCCATTCGGTCACAAAAAATCAGATGTGGATCAAGGACGATGAGTGGGTGGATACCCTGATGTGGCAGGAGGAAGAGGCCCAGGATGAGTTTGAAAACCTGAGAATTCCCCTGGACAAGGAAGGGGCAGACGTTTTCTACTCCGTCATCGGCCCGGAACCCAAGTTTCGTGCCCAGCTCATCTACCAGGCAGCTGTGATCATGAATGCCGCCGGTGAAAACTGGACCATGCCCTCCATGCCGGGATGGGACAACAGTGACATGTGCATGTTCACCGGTGATTATG
>CAKZLA010000323.1 GCA_937124525.1 uncultured Desulfobacterium sp. | reverse complement strand
CAGTCCCACATTTTGCCCTCGGTTGATCCATGCACGAAACGAATGTCTTCGTAGCGGACACAGAGAACTTCCGCAGCGATCTGCGCGACCGTTCCCAAAAGGTTCATGCCTCCGTCCGGTTTGTTAAGAATAATAGTAATAAGCCCGTCCTCGTTGAGCTGCATTTCCAGATGACGCTCGGAATGCTCGAAAGGTTGCCCGCCGCTGACGTCGAAGTAGCCCGACATGCCGATACCGCGACGAATGGGCCCATTTCCCTTTGCACGGGCCCGTTTCTCGGCCCAGCCGATTTTTTCAGCTCCGAGCCGGATGACCTTTTCGTGGGGCGCCGTCTCCACTGGGAAAGCATGCCCAAAATCTCCCATCCGTTTCACGTTTTTCAGTCTGAATTCCAATGGATCCATATTAAGTTTTTCAGCAGCCATATCCATCAATTGCTCAAGGAGGAAAAACGCGGCCGGACCTCCGTATCCGCGCACTCCCGATGCCATAGGAATATTGCTGTAAACGGCCTTTGCTTCTGCAGATACGGCTGGAAGGCGATACATGCCAGTCAATACACTCATATGTACTGTTGTACAGTGAGCGCTACGACTAAAATAGGCACCACTTTCGACGATCACGTCTTCTTTAAGCGCTGTTAAAATACCATCTTTGGTTGCACCCAGGGTTCCGCTGAGCACATATGCTTCTCGGGAAGCGGTGTTGATCGCTGTCTCAAGCCTGGAAAATTCAAGCTTTACCGGTTTCCCCGCCTTTTTGGCCAGCGCCACGGTTATCGGTACTATAGGCCAATTGGCTTCTCCGAAAAAGCCTCCAGCATACTCACATATCACATTCACTCTTGATTCTGGTAATTTGAACAGTTGGGCAACTTTTTTGCGGTAAACGAGGGGACGCTGTACCGGTGTTCTAATCGTCAGATCACCATTGGGAGAAAACTCGGCCAGGCAACTTAGCAGCTCCAATGGATTAAGGTATTGCCTCGATGTTTTAAAAGTGGCTGTAACAACGGCCTCTGACTCGCTGAATTCCTTGTCGACATCTCCCCTTTCGCCTGGAAAACGAAAGGAGCGAGAGATATTATTTTCTGTAAAATCGTGCACTTGAGGTGCACCAGCCTTCATTGCTTCCCCAACGTCGAAGAGCGCCGGGAGCACTTCATATTCTATATCTATCAGGCTTAGCGCTTTATCTGCGGTTTGCACATCAATCGCCGCCACGGCTCCCACCATATCGCCCACGAAACGAGCCTTCTCGCTAAGGATGTACATATCATTTACTTCAAGGCTGGTGTCATGCAGCTGCCAATCCTGGACGCTGGGATTCAGCTTCTGTTTAGGCACATCCTCCCAAGTGAGAACGGCGAATACGCCGGGTAGTGCTTCAGCCCGTGATTTGTCGATCCTGCGAATAAGTGCATGCGCGTGCGGACTATGCAGAACTTTTCCAACAAGCATGCCGGGAATATGGGCATCCACTGGGTACTTCGCTGCACCGGTGACTTTATTGATAGCTCCGTATGCATGCATGCGTTTTCCAACAATAGACAAATCTGTATTCATTACTTGCCTCCATTCCGCATATGATCAGGATGCTTTGCTTCTGCATCTTCCATTTCCTTACCGGTGGCCATGACAGCGTCGATTATTTTGACGTAACCGGTGCAGCGGCAAAGATTACCTCCCAATGCTTCTTTCACTTCCTCTCGTGTCGGTTCCTGATTTTCATCCAATAAGGCTTTTGACATCATAACCATTCCCGAAGTGCAAAAACCGCATTGGACAGCGCCATGATCCAGGAAAGATTGCTGGACTGGATGCAGTTTGCCATTTTCGGCCAATCCTTCTATGGTACGAATATCCTTGTTTCTTACGGCCATTGCCAATGTTGAGCACGACAAAACGGGCTTCCCGTCTACCAAGACGGTGCATGAACCGCACTCTCCACATCCACACGATACTTTGGTCCCCGTAAGATTCAACTTATTACGAAGCAGTTCGGCCAGTGTATCCCCCGGCTCTATAATGGTTTCTCGCACAATACCATTTACCTTGAATGATACTATTTCACTTTTTCCTTTTCCATTGGTCATTTTTTCTGTTCCTCCGCTTTTTCGTATGCCTTAGCAAGCGCCCTTCTCACAAGGACCCTCACCATTTCCTGTCTATATTCATCGGTGGATCGCAGGTCCGTTATAGGCCGTGCCGCCTTTGCCGCAGCTTCTGATGCTTCTTCAATGAGAACTTCGTCGATTCTATGCCCTTGGAGCAACGACTCTGCTTCAAATGCTCTGAAAACAGTTGGCGAAACAGACCCCAGAGAAATTCTTGCTTCTTTACAAATATGGTTTTCCACATCAACTGCCACTGCAACAATAATTTTGGCGCAGTCGCAATGTGTCCGAACTAAATTCATAAACGCAGCACCTTTTGCCGGACCGGGCTTTGGCACGATCACTTGGGTAACCATTTCATCGCCCTTCAGGGTTGTGCTTTGATAGCCAGTATAAAAGTCCACCAAGAACTGTCTTCTTTGACCATTGACTCCGGTGATGATCAGTTCAGCATCAAGGGCCATTAAAACCGTAGCGACATCCGAACCCGATGTGGCCACGCAAAGATTACCGACGGCAGTTCCCATGTGTTTGGTTTGAACGGAGGTTATCTGATGGATCGCGTCGTAGAGAATCCCGTATTTATCCTTAATCACCTTTGAAGTTTCCAGATCATGTAAAGTAACCATGGCCCTGAATTTCAGACCTTCTGAATTGTCGCAATCCATACACATCAGCTCTTTGATGTTTTGGATATTGATCAAATGGTCGACATTGATAGCTCCAACCCGCATCCGTGGTACGAGGTCGATGCCACCTGCCATAACCCGAGCGTTGCCGCCATATTTTTTAAGCATGGCTACAGCTTCCTGCGCCATATTAGGTTCATGATATTTAAATGTTCTTAAGCTCATCAGGTTTATTGACCCCCTATATTGATTTTTTAAGTTAGGCGCTTCCACAAGGCCAGGAAGCGAGTGGATATGATAATTTTTTTGGATTCATCGATACAATGAATGTTACTAACACACTATATCAAAGGTGAGCGATTACATCTGCTGTGTCCGTTACTTGAGCTATGGTTTGGGCCATGACCCTTATCAATGCTTCACTCACT
>CAKZLA010000322.1 GCA_937124525.1 uncultured Desulfobacterium sp. | reverse complement strand
AATACAGGAAGTCCCCAAATTATTAAAATAGAACTGACTAAAGAAGAAAAGATTTTTCTTAAAGCACATCCGGTGATCAGGATTGGAACCGACCATCGTTGGGAACCATATGTAATAAAAAAGCTGGATGGTTCCGTAGAAGGATTTGATGTTGATCTGATCAGGTACATTAATGAACATTCCGGGACAAACATAAAAATAGTCACGGGACCCTGGTCTGAAATGGTTGAACAGGCAAAACATCTACAAATTGATGGCCTTGCAATTTCTGCAGCGGCCAGAGAGAGGGAACCTTTTTTTAATTTTTCACAACCATATATATCCTCATTTCCCACCTTTGTCGTTGCTGGCAATAGCAAAGTAAAAATATATGGCATGGAAGATTTTAAAGGCAAATCCATTGCCATTCTCAAAGGAAATCAATTTTATCTTAACCTTCTTGGAAAATACCCATCCATTAATATCATTGAATCCCCTTCTGAAACAGACGCTATTAAGCTGACAATTGAGGGTAAGGTCGATGCCGCCATTGTGGCCACAACTATTTACAATAATTATTATAAAATATTTCCCAAACAAATAAAAGTTGGCTATGTTGCCACGGATAACCCTTTAAATCTTGTGTACTCCATCCGTAAAGACTGGCCTGAGTTGGTCTCTATTATCGATAAAGCCCTTGCATCACTTCCCCAGAAAATAAAAAATAGTTTTTCTTCTCGCTGGTTTGGTTTCAACCTGTCAGTTTTTAATGTTTACAAAGATATGGAAATTATACCTTTGACTGCCCGGGAAAAAGCGTGGATTAAAGAACATCCTGAAATTAACCTCGGAGTAGATCCAACATGGCAGCCCATTGAGTTCATTGATAATAAAGGACAACATCAAGGTGTTTCTTCTGATTACGTCCGGATTTTGAATAGACGTCTCGGCCTTAATATGAAGATAATCCCAAATTTGAGCTGGCTTCAGATTATGAAAGCTGTTCCTGAAAAAGCTGTCGATGTTTTACCTGGAGTCGCCAAAACCCTTGAAAGAGAGAAATATTTAAATTATTCCCAGCCATACATTTACATTGACTGGGTTATTATAAGCCATACCAAAACGCCTGAAATAAAAAGCTTGGCAGATCTTAAGGGGCGTGTTACTGCTGTTGATGAAGGATATCCCAGTCAGTACCGCATGGAACAACAATACCCGGATATCCCCTTGATTAAAAGAAATACAACTCTTGATGTCTTACATAGCGTAATTGAAGGAGAGGCCGAAGCTGCAGTGGTTGAGAGAAATGCAGCCACAATGATCATACAGGGATACAGAATACATTCTCTGAAAATTGATCAACATGTATTTGAAAACAATGACCCCATTGCCTTTGGTGTGCGTAAAGACTGGCCGGAACTGGTACATATTTTAAACAAAGGGCTTCTTTCCATTGTCCAGGACGAGCGTGATATGATCGAACAAAAATGGTTGGCAGTGCCAATTACCATCGGCTTCACTAAAATGGATATGCTAAGAATTGTCTTTTATGTGATTGCGGTTATGGGGATATTTTTGGTGTACTTTCTGTTTTGGAACCGTCGTCAGCAAAGGGAAATAGGAGAAAGGATTAAGGCGGAACAGGCCCTGGAAGCCAGCTATTCGTTAATGAAAATTGGTGAATCAATCGCTCAATTAGGTTTTTTTGAGCGCAATTGGCAGACAAAGCAGGAGAATTGGTCAGAGGGGTTTTGTAGTCTCCTTGGATTTGAAAATCCCGAGGTTTACACCAATGGGCAGTTCGTAAAGTTCATTCACAAAAATGACAGGCAAAGAGTCAAGACCCATGTTCAGGATACTCTGGAAGCCAAGACAAGTATGGATATCGAATTTCAGATTGTTCGGCTGGATGGGAATATTTTGGACGTCCATGGAATGGGCATCAATACATATGACAATGACGGTATGCCCCTGATAGCCCGTGGAACTTTGCAGGATATATCTGCTCGTAAGCATGCAGAAGAAGAAAAAATAAAACTTCAATCTCAACTCCAGCAATCTCAAAAAATGGAGTCCATTGGCACATTGGCAGGAGGTATTGCCCACGATTTTAATAATATGCTGGGTGTGATTACTGGAAATATCTCTTATGCTCTGACTCATTTTAATCAGGATGATGAATTATACGAGGTGCTTTACGATGTCCAACAGTCTTGCAAACAGGCTCAAAACCTGACTCATCAACTTCTTACCTTTTCCAAGGGGGGCGCTCCCATTAAAAAACTTGCAGACATAAACGCCTTAATAAAAGAATCTGCTATCTTTTCCACCAGGGGGACAAAGGCAAATTGCAGTTTTGAATTGTCAAATGAGTTATGGGTTGCTGAAATTGATGACGGACAGATCAATCAGGTTATGGGCAACCTTCTCATCAATGCCAATCAGGCCATGCCTGATGGTGGAACGATTACCATCCGAACAGAGAATGTAAAATTTGACAGTGACAGCGGGCTTCCCTTACCTGCTGGAAAATATGTCAATATCATGGTTGAAGACCAGGGTGTTGGTATTTCAGAAAAAGATCTTTCAAAAATCTTTGATCCTTATTTTTCAACAAAGAAAAAAGGAAGCGGTTTGGGCTTGGCCAGCACATATTCCATCATTAAAAAACATGGTGGTCACATTACCGCATACTCTGCAATTGATAAAGGAACTATTTTCAATATTTATCTGCCTGCGTCGTCAAAGACGATTGAGAAAACCAATGACAGCAAGAAGCTCCCACACACAGGTGGTCATGGCAGAATATTGATCATGGATGACCAGGAAATAATCTTGAAGATGGCCAGCAGAATGCTTGAACGGATCGGCTATGAGACGAAATTTGCAACAGATGGAGCCAAAGCCATTGAATCGTTTCGTAAGGCCTATGAATCCCGGAGTCCATTTGATTTGGTTATCCTTGATTTAACTGTTCCTGGTGGAATGGGGGGGGCTGAAACGATTCCTGAATTGCTCAAGATTGATCCAGAGCTTAAAGCGGTTGTTTCCAGTGGCTATTCCAATGACCCTATTATGTCGCATTATCAGGATTATGGGTTTTGCGGTGTTATGCCAAAACCATATACAAAAGATCAACTGGGTAGGGTATTGAATCAGATTCTGGGCAAGACCCAGTCCAGGCCCCATGATTTGATTTCAAGATAGCTATTTCAGAAGGTGTTCAATGGACAGCAACATCATGGTCGTCCTGATCTGTTAATTTGGAGCTGTCTTCAAGGAAATCACTTATTTCATCGAACCATTTCTCAGTTTCTTCAGCAATTCTAATTTTGATGATCTCGTAAAAAGTCCGAAGTCAAATTATTAACCACATTCATTGTGTGCGAACAAAGCTTAAACTCATATGTGATGTGTAAAGTGGACCCCATGTCAAGACCGATTCTCACTTTTTTTAAGCTACACTTTAATGAAATATTCCCAGCCTATCATGGCAATCGTCAACTATTTTGTCTGGCCAAAATTTGAATTGATGAAACCATAATGAATCATTTCTGAGGCTCACAATATTTAAATCCAGCCTTTTCCAAAATATCTTCCAAAACGATTCCAGGCTCTCCTTTTGCCTTTAATTGGTCAAGCATCCACCTTTGGATACGAACATTCACATGAACCCGCTTGAGATGCGGGGGTAACTTTTGTTTTGATTTTCCTCTATATCCTCCACGTTTACTCTGCACTTCATTACCTCATATTGGTTTTTATAAACTCTGAAAGGCTTGTCAATCGGACATCTTAGAAAAGCGTGGCACGCTTTACAAAAAAAAGAGCTCATATTCAGGTAACAAACACGGCCTATCCCCTTTGACTACTTATTTCAATAATAAGGGCTTGAAATTTGATTACCTTCTGATAGTATATCAATACCAGTTCGGAGGATAGGGCAATGCTGGGAAGCAACCCGAGCGCCGTAACTGGTGACCGAAGCATGGGGCAGCGCCATTTTGAAAACTTGGTGCTGCCTTTCCTTTAGCGACTCATGCTTTGGTCCCTAATGCGTTAAATCCACTTGGGGGTATGGGGGTTTCCCCCATTTCAAATCAGATAGAATTCCTTTTTTTTAAAACTGCTTCAGCGCTGATACCACACTGCAGGGACATCATACGCCAGGGACTGATGGGGTCTCTCGTTGTTGTAAAAATTCAGATAATCCCGTAATGACCTGTACGCTTGGGGCATTGTTTGGTAATCTTTCAAGTACACCTCTTCATATTTGACAGATTTCCACAACCTTTCTACAAAAATGTTATCCAGAGCCCGTCCTTTTGAATCCATGCTGATCTTGATATCCTTTGCAATTCATACTTGATTGCATCTCTTGATCTTCAACCCCTTCAATAAATAGGGATATATTTTATGGTTTTCATTCCTCCTGCTGAGTTTGGGTTTGGGGTAAATGGCTTCGATTCTCATTTCCCTCATTAAGCGTTGTACCCGTTTGCGATTTACACCATGGCCGACTGATTTCAAGTAGACTGCCAAGCGACGGCTCCCATAAAAAGGTGTCTTTGTGTGCTGTGCATCCATCAAATCCATGAGTAAAAGTGTATATGAATCAACGGGGCGTGGTTCATAGTACAGGGCTCCCTTTGATACTCCCAGCAGATCACACTGCCTGTTAATACTGAGTCTTTCATGAGTTTTATCAATCAGATGCCGTCTGTCAGAAACCGACTGTATCAACCTTTTTTTTTAGCCAGTCATTCTCAACTTTGAGCTGACCGATCTGCTTGTACAATTCATTGATTAAGTTTTCATCATCATTCTTTGTCTTTTTTCTCTTTGTTGAAAAAATTTCCGGTAAACCCTCTAAAGCCTCCTTTTTCCATCTGGTAAGAAGTGAGCGATGAAGTTCATATTTTTTGGCTAACTCAGCAACAGTTTCCTGCTCCCGGATCATGGCCACCGCAATTCTGGTTTTAAAATTTCCGCTGTAATTTTTTCTCATGGACCTCCTTTTCAGGTTAAATTTGAACCCTGGATTTAACATCCCTTATGTCGCTTAGCAACTGGTTCAAATTATGGGGTCCATTATACTTCACCCGGTGTCACCAGCCCCTGGGAGTGGAGCACCACTGCCGGAGATGCACAGATAGCCCCGTAAAATTTGTTTTTTGCGGCCTGTTTTTTCAGCAATTGGGCAAGTTCCGGGCAATTATTGAGGTTCTCAGCCCCGGGAATGCCCCCGGGCAGAACAATCAGGTCGAATTCATCCTCCATGCAGGATGAGATCAGGCAGTCCGCCTGAAAACTGATTCCTCTTGCCGCCTTGATTTCAGGCTTATCCACGGATGCCACCACCACATGGGCTCCGGCCCGCCGGAGCACATCAATAATGGTAATGGCTTCCATCTCTTCTATTCCCTGGGCCACGGGTACCAATACGTTTTTATCCATAACTTCCTCCTATTGAGTTGAAAGGTTAATGTTTTGATTATTATTTTTTTCTAAAAAGCGTACAGCACGCTTGCATAGAAATCGTGGGTTCGCAAAAAGGCTTCAGTGGGGGCTATCGTCAACACCACTGCCGATGGTCACAATCTCGATTGTTTTCATATTTTCCCTGATGCGGCCATTCCAATGGCCTTCCAATGGGGTCTGTACACGCTGACTTTTCTAAAAATTAATTCATATACGAAGTTAAGCATCATGTCCCCTTAATTACAATACTTTTCCAGTGACCAAGGAGGCTGTCCCCCAGATCGGCATTGGTGACGACTGGCAACCCTGTCTGTCCCCCACGATTTTCAAATGGAAACGGTACCGGATGACATTGCCAGGGTGACCCTTCCGCCAGTGCCGAAACTGGATATGGATGCCATTGCCATGGCGACCACGGCCCTTGAAAAGTCCGATAATCCTGTCCTGATTCTGGGGGGAGAAACACTCTGCGAAGAGAGGCTTATGGCGGCGGCACAAATTCGTGCCGCCACAGGTGCGAAACTTTATATGGAAACCTTTCCCAGCCGTGCTGAGCGAGGTGAGGGGCTTCCAATGCCGGAAACCATAATCCTGGAAAGCAAACCCAGGCCATGACAACACTTGGCCCGCCCAATATGGATTGGGTAAAACTTTCGGAAGGATTTGGTGTTCCTGCGGTTTCTGTGGATTCTACAGAAGGGTTGGCCCGGGCGTTGGAAAAGGCACTGGCCAATAACGGCCCCAATCTCATTGAGATGAGGTTGGCGCCATGGGGATAAGTTGCCTCCGCCCCCCGGGCGTGCGATCCGGCCCCGGATCGTCGGTGGCCCTTTTGCCCTGCCGGACTAAAGCGCAGGAACTGCGGTCAGGTGTGTCCCGGAAAGCCCTCCATAGGGTTCTCAGGTAACGACAAATGATCATAGCAGTGAAAGGCAGCCTTTCCTGTGCGCACTTTACTGGTTATTATACACCTTAATGCTGATGGCAATTTTAAACAGAATTGTTAAAATCAAGAGTCCGATGGCCGTCACACCTCCTGAAATAATCAGTTCATGCATGGTGGGAACATAGGCTGTTATATGATGCAGACCAGAGGGCACAAACCCGCCCACAATCATGCCAAGACCTTTATCAATCCAGGTTCCCACAAAAACAAGGATGCAGGAAAAAAATAAAATCCGGCTGTTTTTCCTCGTGCTGGGTATCACCAAAAGAACAATGGCAAGCACCATGCACACAATGGAAGTCCACATCCAGGGCACCAGAGGCCCATGCCCATGCAGTCCCGTATAAAGATATTTGATGTGATCCATATGGGATGGAATCCCCGAATAAAAGACCACAAACACCTCGCACATGAGAAAAAAGACATTGGCCATCAGGCTGTATCCCACAATCACGGCAAGGGTTTGGATGGCTTCTTTGCCGGGATCAAATGCCGTCATTTTTTTAATGAACATACATAACAAAATTAAAATGGCAGGACCTGCTGCAAAGGCAGATGCCAGGAATCGCGGGGCCAGAACAGCCGTTAGCCAGAACCCTCTTCCCGGAAGCCCGCAATAGATAAAGGCTGTCACCGTATGAATGGAAAAAGCCATGGGAATGGACAGGTAGATTAACGGCTTGATCCAGGGGGGAGGGGAGATGTTGTTACGTTCAGCATCAAGGACATTCCATCCAATAATAATGTTCAACACAAGGTACCCAAACAAAACATTGCCATCCCAAAAGAGCATGGACCACGGCGTTGGATGCAAAAATACGTTTAAGGCCCGCATGGGCTGACCCAGATGGACCAGAAGGTATAAAAGGCACATGACAATGGCGGCCACTGCCAGGAATTCTCCCAAAATAGTAATTTTTCCAAACACTTTATAATTGTGCAGATAGTAGGGCAGTACAAGCATTACCCCGCCTGCAGCCACACCCACAAGATAGGTCATCTGTGCCGTATAAAATCCCCAGGATACGTCCCGGCTCTGCCCTGTAAGCATTAATCCGTATTTTAATTGCTCCGAATAGTAAAAGGCACCCGTTGCGATTACAGCCAATAATCCGGCAATCCAGATCCAATAGGTTCTGTTTCCTTTCAGCGCAAATTCGAGCATGGTTTCATCCTCCCCTGTTTCTATTATTTTAGGATAATTGATAAAAGCTCATGGAAATACCACATGAGCCTGAATAAATTGGGGAAAGATATACGCCATGGCACTAAATTTTGACTAAATTGAATCGGTTTTTTAAAATCAGCTTGCTGATATAGATTTGATACCGCTTGGGTATTTGAAGCTTTGAATGTAATATGACCATGATGTTATTTCCTGCCCTTGAAACTTTCTCTCCTTGATAAGACTTTTTTCCATGATTGTCCCATGGGAGTATGATATCATGCCTGTTTCTGTTTCAAAAGAGAGGATAGTCCCACACAAGAAGGTTTTAAAGGAGACAATATTATGTTCAAAGAATTAAGAAGAAAAAAGAAACAAATGTCGGAACAGGAGGCTCTTGGAATATTAAAAAATGGCCGGGAAGGCGTGCTGGCAACATTGGGTGCCGACGGCTACCCCTATGCAGTTCCCCTGAATTATGCCCTCCATGATGGCAATATCTATTTCCATTGCGCCAAAACCGGGCATAAGATCGACAACCTGGCCCATCACGCCAAGGTCTCATTTTGCGTGGTGGCGGGTGCCGAAATTATTCCGGAAAAATTCAGCACTCGGTTTACAAGTGTCATCGTGTTCGGCATTGCTACAGAAGTCTTTGATGATGATAAAGAGGCAGGGCTGCTGGCGCTGGTTCAGCGCTATTCCAGTGAATACATACCGGAAGGTAAAAAATACATCGCAAGCGATATCAATAAAACAAAGGTGTTTAGAATTAAAATTGAACATATGACCGGTAAGGCAACGCGATAGTTCCTTGACTTCCCTGGACAATATGTGTTTGATGTTTTCGGAAATATTGACTACATCAAATAGTTTTTTTGAATCAGCTTATAATATAGATCTGTTATGTCGGAACGGACAGGGCAATCCATCTGCTCTGCCATTGTTTTATAGTCCATGTAGGTTTTTTTTGTTTTGGATAAGCACCCCGATCCGGCATAAAAGGTCATCAATAGTTTAAACGCATTTTCATCAAAGGGATCTGCGTCTAAGATTTTTCTCGTAAAAAGGAGGGCATTCTCAATATTATTATCCCCTTCGTAAAAGGCTACAATCTTCCTGAGTATTTTCAGGTACTCGGAGGTGAACCATTCTCTTTTTCCAAGACACCACTCTTCATAACGATCTTCTTCAAGAAACGCCCCCCGATAAAACGATTGGGCCAAAAGACAAGTTTCAAATCTTTTTTGGGGATTGTTTTTTTGTGCGTTAACAGAAATAACCGCATCTGAAAAATCTTCGGCATCAATGAGGATTCTTTCCCCTTGGTAAAGTCGGTACTGATCTTTTTTCCGTTGAATGTAAGCAGATGCCGATTTGGGTGAAAGTTGTGGTTCCAATGTTTTTCTCAATGCACTCATGGCCATATTAAAACGGCTGCCGGTTTTTTGTATATCTTCCCCGGGCCAGAGCAGTTCAATGAGCACATCCCGTGGAATAAATCCCTGGTGCCTGTTGGCGGCAAGATATTTAAAAATCATAAGGGCTTTTGAACTTTTCCACCTGGATAAAGGAATCTTTTGCTTACCTATGGTCAAATTAAATTTACCCAGCAGGGTGATTTTAAGTTGCGGTGGCTCCTTTGTAAGCTCATTTTTAAAAAGTGTTTCAAGATAAATCCTTGTCTTTCCCTTAAAAGCTCTATCTTTTGACAAAACATCCTTTAATAGGGGTATCAACCACTCTGCTTCTTTTTTGACAAATTGATCATAGGAGTTGCGTTCAGATAATAACAAGGCAAAGGACAATTGTGTAATGGCCCCACTGGGATTGTCTGTTTCAACGTAGGCTTTGGCGGTCAACAGGTGGTTGTTGAACCTGTGAAAATTCGCCCCGTCAAGTTTTTTTCCAGCATGTTCCAGGCAGGTCAAGGCTTTTGAAAACTTTTGCTCAATCATCAAAAGACCGGCACGGCTGTTTCCAAGAATGCCTTCGGTCAAACGAAGTCCGTAGCCCTCTATGATCTCAATGGCCCTGTTTAATATCTGCCGGGCAGATTCAATTTTTCCCTGGGCCAGGTAAACCTGGTGCAGACATTCCCAGGCATTGGCCACCCCCCAGCGGTTGCCCGGGTTTTCAAACAGTTCAATGCTGCGGTCAATCAACTCAATGGCCTGGTCCAGTTTCCCAAGCCCGATGCAGTTCTGTGCCCAGGCAAGGCAATTCCATCCCTTTCTGCTGTCATAAAGGGATATTTTTTCACAAGTTTCAATGCCTTTTTGGGCGAAGGCAACGCCTTCTTGAAATGTTCCCAAAAAGAAACTGGTGGCGCTGAGTTGGTAATAGACGAGGGGTAGACATGGATCAATGGACAGCTCCAGTACGGCTTTTAGCAGCTTTTTATTCTCCTGCTGTGCACGTTCAAACTCCCCTTTTATGTAAAGCGTATAGGTATAGGAGGTGTTGATCAGCGCCCGGGATATCCTTCGTTCAAGGTCTGGCAACCCCTCAATCGCCTCAAAAAATAATTTATAGTATTTTTTTGCCGTTTCAAATTCGCCCAGAACGGAGGATAAAAAGGTAAGATAGGTCATGGCGATGCTATAGGTTGTGGAGGGTCTCTCCACCTGATCAATCACCTGTTCCATCAGCAATTTTGCCTCTTTGACGTATCCTGTGAAATAGTACTGGGAACCCAGCTCCACCAGACATTTTACCATATCTTCCCGGGCTTGGCGGTTTTTAAATAGCTGATGCGCCCTAATGAGATTATCAACGGCCTTTCCGGGATTGCCCAAATAGGTAAGGAGTTTGGCCTGTGCCAGCAATAATTGAGGGTTTTGTTCAATGATCAATGTGGGTATTTTCTTAAGGCACTTCTCCAAAAAAATTATTTTACCTTCCAGTAAAAATTCCATTTCATGGGTTTCAATCAGGCGTATGGCTTCATGAAAGGCATGGCCTTCAATAAAATGGTCCAGGGCCTGGAAAATATCTTCATTTTCCATCTCTTTGGCGATGGTGCAATGCAGATGATGAATCTTTGATTCTGAAAACGTTTTTTCAAGCTGGGTTGTTAAAAAATCCTTAAATAGATGATGAAGATAAAAAATCTTTCCGGATTCATCCGCCGGAAAGATCATCAAATGATCTGCAATCATTTTTTTTATAATGGTTTTGGCATCATTCACATCAAATATTTTGCTACAGCTGTTAGTGTCTATTCTATCCAGAAGGGCGGCTTTCATCATGAATGCTTTAATACGGTCCGGCTGGGGATCAAAAACATTTTCTTTAAGGTAAGAAAAAATATACCTGGGTGTCTGCTTAAATAATTCCAGGCTGTTGGCAATGGCTTCAGGTGTTTTATTATGAAAGGTATATCGTAAAAGAACCAGGCTGGCTGCCCACCCCCTGGTACTTGAACGAATGTCTTTTATATAGGTGTCCGTCTGCAAAAGGGTGCCTGAAAAAAAAAGTTTTATTTCACTGGTTGTAAAAGAAAGATCGTTTTCACCGATCTCAATGAGCTGTTCTTTTGCACGAAAGGATGATAGTCGAATACTTAAGTTCTTTCTGCCAATGATGACCATATGAACATGGCCCGGCAATCGGTTAAGTATAAATTCAATGGCATGGTTGATCTGGGGACTGTCCTGAACCAGATGGTAATCATCCAGGACAAGAACCGTGTGTTGTGTTACCATCTTTTCCAGAAAGGCCAGCCATTCAAGGAGAATGTCCGTTTGTTTTTGTAAGCCTGTCTTTGTAATGGGATAGCACTTTTTATCTTCCTTGGAATCGGGAACATGCTGTTGGACCGCAGAGTACAGATATGAAATAAATACAATAAAATCACTGTCCTGCCTGTCCAGTAGATACCATATTGGAACAATATCCTGGGACTTCAAGGCATCTGCCACAAGGGTGGTTTTGCCATATCCTGCCCCGGCAGTGACAGCAATTAGTTTGTATTGACTGACATCTTCAAAGAGCCCAACCAAGCGTTTCCGATGAAGGGTATTATAGCGCTTGGGTGTCTGAAGTTTTGACTGTAATAAGACCATGATGTTTTTCCAGTTTTGTCATGATTATTTTTTTTATAACTGCCACGGACAGACCGTATTGGGGATTTGGCCTGCCCACAACAAATATCGAAACTCCAGTTATTACAAATATAATTGGACGGAGTTTCTTATAACATACATGGCCGTAACTACCCACATTTCGCTCATTTTTATAAAATTCTGTAATTACTACATAATATTACCTTGAATTTTTAATGGCCAACTTTTTGGTATTAATAAATTCAATAAGTTATAAAAAAATAAGCGAATAGAGGGTAACTACCTGCCACAACGAAAAACGAAAGTCCTTTAATTCCAGCATTTTGGTGGGACTTTCATATAAAAAGATACAGCATTAAAGTACCGATAACAGAGTCCCCGTCGGGGGCGGCATGGTTTTATTTTCTATTTTAGTTGTGACAGGCTGCTTTCGAATACGGTCTGCCCCGTGGTGGTTATACCAAGAGATGTCTTTTCAGTTTTCGGGCCACCGTGGACTGATTCAATCCCAAAGACCTGGCCATTTTAGCCTGGGTTTTATGGAATTTCAGGGCTTTTTCAAGAATTTCTTTTTCCAGGGCATCCATCCTTTCTTTGAGTGTCTGCCCTGGATGCCACACCTCACCCCCCAATGGAGCTTTTGCCATGCCCTCCCGAATACTTGCGGGCAGATCCCCCAGACCCACATACCCATCCTGGGACATCACCACTACCCGTTCGCAGATATTGATCATTTCCCTTACATTGCCAGGATAACTGTGTTCCAGCATGGCCCCCATGGCTTCCCGGGAAAGCGTAACCCCTTTTTTACCATAGCGCTGGCAAAATTGATCCGTAAAATGGTTGATTAAAGGTAATATGCAGTCCCTTCGTTTTCGCAATGGCAGCATGGTCAGAGGAATGACATTGAGGCGGTAAAACAGATCACTTCGGAACTGTTTTTGAGCCACCATTTTTTTCAAATTCCGGTTGGTTGCTGCAATAATCCTTACATCCACTTTTTGGCTGGCCATGCCCCCCACACGGCTGATCTGTCCATCTTCCAGAAACCGCAGTAGTTTTACCTGGGAGGAGAGGGGCAGTTCCGCGATTTCATCCAGAAAAATAATTCCCTTGTGGGCCATTTCAAATTTACCTGGTTTCCCCCCCTTTCCCGCACCGGTAAAGGCCCCCTTTTCATAGCCGAACAGCTCGCTTTCCACCAGAGATTCGGGGATTGACCCGCAATTGAGCTTGATCATGGGGTGATCTTTCCGGGGGGAATATTTGTGGATAAGGTCGGCCACAACCCCTTTGCCTGTGCCGGATTCTCCCAGGATCAGCACGGTGGAGTCCACAGTGCCAAGTTTTACCGCTTGTTGGATAGTGTTTATATATTCAGGTGTTTGAGCAATGATCTGACGAGATTCCATCTCTTCAATCTGCATCTCCAGCAGATCCTGCCGGTACTGGTTGTTCAAAGCCACCTTTTCTTCCAGCTTTTTTTGAAGGGTTTTGATTTCGGTGATGTCTCTTTCATTGACAACCACCCGGAACATATTGCCCCCGGAATCAAAAACAGGGCTGCCCGTAAGAAAGAGTTCCTTTCCGTGGCGGGTTTTCTGGAGGATGCTGGCTTTTTTTTTGGTTTTAAGCACTTCAAGGGTGACGGATTGGTCAATGAGTCCCTCTTCAACCAGTTCGGTCATATTCTTGCCCACCATGTCTGCGGATTTGACATGGGTTAGATATTCCGAAGCTGGATTTATCCTCAATACGATCCCGTCTCCATCACAAATCCATAGACCATCGTTGCTGGAATCAATGATGGTATCCAGTTCCATGGAAAGTTCTTGAAAGGATTCCATTTGTGAAGTGACCTTTTCCATGGCGGTCATGTCCTGGAAAATACAGAATATTCCCAGCACCCTCTCCTGGTGGCGTATGGGGTTCAGGAGAACAGAGTATCGGACGTTATTTTTATTGAGGAGGATGCCCTCTTCGGTCTTATTGGCTTTGAGTACCTGGCGTGCATGTTTGGTAAGTTCGGGCAGAGTGGTGGAGAGCATGGCACCTGGGAATAACTCCAGTCCGTTTTGGGCAAGTTGATTTGAAATCATGATTTTCAATGTCATGTCCAGGGCGGCAATGCCGTCGGGAGAGGCGTTTAAAAGTGCTTTGCTGAATTGTTTCCAGTCAAGTTCCAATTGATTTTTTTCCCCGGCATTCCAGTAAAGTTGTTCTGCTTTGAAAATCATACTTCATTTCTCCTGCTTCTTATACTCGACAGGCTGTTACGGAATGAATGAATTTACAGACATACACACTATATATGCTGTGTTATTAACTTCTGTATTGCCGCATGTAGATGCTTTGTAAAAATATTTTAAGTTCCGTAACAGCCTGTCGAATAACGGCTATATCGTCCAACCAAAGTGATGAATAAAACAATGACACTATGCTGCCGGGGGCTCTGCTGTGGGTCCCCGGTGTCAAATTGACTTACAAATATCATAATTATATTGGAGGATCTCTTCTTATCTTGACATTTTTTTTCGAGTATGACATTTTGATTTGAAAAAAAACAGTGTTTTATATTATGAAACAAAATAATGATCATAAAAAATATAATGCCATTGAGAAATCCATTCTAACTCTTTTGGCGTTCAGTGGAGATAAATCCAGTTGGGGGGTGCGGGAATTGAGCCAGGAATTGGGTTTCAGTCCGGCAACAGTGCAACGGATTTTGCAGACCTACAAAACTCATGGGTTTATCAAACAGGATAGTCAGACGCGGCAATACCATCTGGGAAATGTGTTTTACCGGTTTCTGGAGCCCCTTCAGCATGTCAATCAAGTGACCCGGGGTGCCCGCAAGTACATGGAGTTGGTGGCGGCCCAGACCAAGGAAACCGTTCATTTGAATATACTTGAAGAGGGTCACCGTATATGCATTGATACCCTGGAATCCTCCATGTCCCTGCGGGCGGGAATGCCCCTGGGACACAGATCTCCTCTCCATGCCGGTGCTTCTGCCAAGTGCCTGTTGGCTTTTTCTTTACCCCAGTTTATTGACAGCTATCTGGAATCCACCCCTCTCACCCGTTTGACGGAAAATACTCTGGTGGATCTGCCTGTTTTAAAACAGGCGTTGATCCGCATCAGAAAAGACGGGTTTGCCACCAGTCTGGGGGAAAGATCCCCGGGGCTGGGCTCTTTGAGTGCCCCAGTAATGGATCATCAGGGAAAGATTATTGGTGCTTTAAGCCTGGCCATTCCTGAAATCCGTTTTTCCAATGACTTCCACCGAAAAAAATGCATTTTTTCCCTGGTTGACGCAGCCCGGAAATTTTCATTGGAACAGGGATTTTTGCCCCGGTAAAAATTTCCTCCAACTTTCTCCTTCCGCCCAGGGAGGTCGTCGGGGCGGTATCATGCTATTTTGATTTGTACGTTCAGCCTCCGCCCGTTCGTGGTCCCACACCAAGTGGGCAAACTTAGAAGAGACGCAAGCTTGGCACCCATGCTCCATGGAATACCCGGGCAGTCAAAATTAGAACTAGTTTTTTTCAGATGACTTGATACTTTTTCAGACTAACAAAATGAGTCTTTTTAATAAGTTAAACCTGAAAATCGAAAACAAGTCATATGAAATGCACTATAACTGCCCGGATACTTGAACATTCAACGAAATATAGAATTAAGACAATATTAACCGCTGATGATCACATTTCTCTCTTAAAAGTGTCAGCTCTTCCTGGGTTGGTGGGCTGGCCTCTTCTGCCCGGGAAATATCCACGGAAAATTCCATTTTTTCCAGAATTTCCTGGGGTGTTATACCGGGATAACAGGCGGCCAGGTACATCTCTTTGGTGGTGTCATCAAACCGCATGACCCCCATATTGGTGATGACCATTTCAGGCCCGCCGGGGATAAGTCCCGCATTTTTTCGTCCATCTGGGCCATCCAGATATCCGGGGCTGGTAAGATAATCCAATTTATTTACAAACTTACGTTTTTCATGCTGCATGAAGATGATGCTCCGGGGAACAAAAGAGGCCACATCACAGCCGCCCCCACTGCCGGAGAATCGAATCTTTGGTGAGTCATAATCGCCGATCACAGTGGAGTTGAGATTACCGAACTTATCCACCTGGGCCGCCCCGAGAATCCCCACCACATGTTTTCCTGTGGTGGCGTTCTGCATGGTGGCAAAGGAGTCCAAGAGACCCCCATTGGCCGAGGTGTGATACATCACCCGGGAATCTCCCACGGCCAGGGGAATCTCTTCCAACTTGGAGTCAATGGCCCCGGTTTCAAAAAAAATTACACTTTCCGGGGCATTAATATTTTTAGCTGCCATGGCTGCCAGCATTGAGATACCGGTTCCGCAGAAGACGATATCCTCGTTTTTGATCTCCCGGGCAGCAGTGATGGCCATCATCTCTTTTAATGTGTATTCCATTGGGGATTCCTTCATCATTTACGGTCCAGATTTCTGGCATAACCGGTTAT
>CAKZLA010000321.1 GCA_937124525.1 uncultured Desulfobacterium sp. | reverse complement strand
AATAACAAAATTGAGGAGCTCTTGGCGCGACTCCATATCTGGACCGCTAACGGATAAAATGTCTTTCTTTAGCCAGGTAGCTAAGATAGAAATGTCATCTCTTAACAGAGCCGCATTAGCAGCCTCTTCGCGAGCTTTCCCAAGGCGACTGGAATATTTGGTCCCTTTCATTTTCTTCTTGGCTTTTTCCATTTTAGCCTCAAGAACTTCTACAGCTTCAAGAGTTGCCGCTGCTCTGTTCTTTAAAAATGAGACGACTTTGCCCATATCATAGAGTGGATGAAATACATCTCCACGACAGGGAACATCGGGCCAGGCTTCTTGCTGACCACTCCTAAGCCCTTTGCCTCCATCAGCAATAGTGTGATCTAGCTTCATCCCCTGATCGGAAAGTTCAAGAAGGTGCACTCCCCATGTAGTAGCATCTCGATGTTCTGCCATTTTTAAGAGGTAGGTGTAGGTTGATTTTACATCGCAGCCAACAAGAACAGGCATTCTTCCCTGAAAGATTTCATCATGAGCTCCTACCTTGATAGAAGAAAGGTCTTGGGCTCTGTTTGCTTCTTTAGCCCTCCCCAATACACTTTGGACGATGTTGAAAATGGTCCCCTTGCAAATATGTTGATCAAAAATGTCTCGAAAAAACTCAATGACCCCCTCATATGAGCTATGGCAAACCAAAATAAGGGACAAAACCACCTGCTGAAGCCATGCTTTGCTCACTGGAATGTGGAATAGAATCTCTTTGTCTTTTTCCTTGTCCGAGAACGCATGTTGAACTGCAAATGCAACCCTCTCCTTCTGATCATAGATAAATTTTCGACTCGTCCCATACCCGCGAGAAAGGTTAGAGATTGAGTCTTTATCAGCAAGAGCGGACACACCAATTTTTTGACGGACGTGAGAATCTAAATTTTTGGCTGCAGTATTTGCTTGGGAGGATATAGAAGATTTAGTAGGATAGTTGTCGGACATAGCGTTCCTTCGGGTGTTTTTGATTTTTTCAGAACTAGAATAGCCGATTTTTGAATTGCTATGTCTTTTTTATGGAATTAGGGCAGAATGGAGTTGTTACCCTGTTTTGAACCAAGCCCGCGAAAACAACTAATCTTTTCAACAGCTTTAATACTCCCTGGGTGTTCGGTTCAGCTCCTTTAAAGAGAATACAGGGCCATCCTTACAGACCAGCTCCTTACCGATGTTGCAGTGTCCGCACATACCGATACCGCACTTCATCCGGTTCTCCAGGGACATGATAATCTGATCCTCGGTATACCCAAGCTCTGTAAGAACCGGCTGGGTGAACTTGATCATTATAGGAGGACCGCACACAATACAATAGGTCATGTCATCGGCCCCGGGCGCTTTTTCTTTCACAATGGTGGGAACAAACCCAACGTTATATTTCCAGTTTGGATCTTCTGTGCCATCAACGGTAATGTGCATATTAATGTCATCTCTTTTTTCCCATGCAAAAAGTTCGTCCCGGTAGAGAAGCATCCCCGGTGCCCTTGCACCGTACACCACATTGATCTTCCCAAATTTTGATCTGTTTTTAGGATCAAGCATAAAGACAATTGAGGATCGAAGTGTGGTAAAGGCAAACCCACCCCCAATGATCACAATATTTTTCCCCTCAAGCTGTTCCCAGGGATAACTATTACCCAAGGGGCCTCTGATGCCCATGATATCTCCCTTCTTCATGTTGTGAAGGTGGGAGGTGACAACGCCTGTCCTGAATACGGTGAATTTGACAAATCCCTTTTCCGTGGGAGAAGAGGCGATACCGATGGGAATTTCTCCTTTTCCCGGAATCGACAGCTCGGCAAATTGGCCCGCCCGAAAGGAAAACTTTTTTTCATCTGCCTTGTCAAGAAAGACAAAGCGGAATGTTTTAAGGGATCTGTCTTCCGTTGCCGTTTCTATATCATCGATGCGTACCGGATAGGGCATATATGGATTATCCATTGTTCCTCCAAATATTGGCATAATTGATGCGTTGATACTGGGCTCGCATCGTTTCAAATTGTAAAAAATATAGAATATGTGGTAGTTTTTTTGGCAGACAAACCACATCATGTCGTATGCTAAAAATAGGGTGAGCCCAGTGTAGATGCGGTTCATGCACTCTGTTTTTGCGGCTCATATGCGTTCATGGTGTTGCAGACAGTGCGGATATCGATGTTGACCGGACATTTTTCCACACATCTTCCGCACCCTACGCACATGGTTCCATGGTCATATTTATCCACAAAATATTTGAATTTATGCATGAACCGCTGGCGAACCCGCTGTGTCTTGTCGGCTCTGGGATTGTGGCCGGACCCATGCTGGGTGAACAACGGCGCCATGCAGGTATCCCAGTTGCGAAAACGGGCGGCGGTCCTGTCTCTTGTCTCGTCCTGGATATCAAAGCACCAGCAGGTGGGACACAAAAAGGTACAGGTACCGCAGTTGATACAGGTAAAGGCGATATCCTCCCAGAACGGTGCGGCGTGGAGTGCCAGAAGGTCCTTGCCGGCAAGGCTGTCCGTATCGACTTTTGTGGTGATGGCTGCCTCGGCCTCTTTTTTCATGGATTCAATGACATTAAGCGCCGCCGCTGTATCCGTAATGGTGTCAAACCCGGCCATGGCAAGAAAATTTTCGCCCTTTGGGGTGACTACCTTTGCAAGATAATGTTCCCCTGTATCCACAAGAAGCACGTCCAACCCCTCTTCGGCAAAGGGGCCGGTTCCCATGGAGGTACTGAAGTCAGATGCGACCGGCCGGTTCACGGCAAGCCCCACAAAAGTGGTGGCATCATAGGCATCGCACCAATAGGGATCACGGTAATCGGCAGTATCAAAGTTGACCTTCATCAGCTGCACGGCCCTGGCATCGCAGGGTTGTATGCCAATCACTGCCCGGGGAGAATAATCAGCCGTTGCCCTTTGCATGATATGGTGGTTATCCACTGATTCGTCGAGACATGCCGTCAGTATCTTTTCCGTCTGGGGAAAGAGGATGGATTTGGGAGAAAGGGTGGTATTGCGACCACTCATCTCTGGATAAATATCCCTGTAAAGGGATTTAAAAATTGATATATTGTTCTCTGCTACAGGACCAAGGAGGTGATAGTGCTCCCTTGCGGTGTCAATGCCCTGGAACCACTGTTTTTTGTCAATATGTATGACTTTCATATAGATACCCTTTTACTCGATGTTCAAATTTTTCCAGCCGCCTTTGCGAGAACGGGGTCAGGCTTGTGTTATTAGCGTTATCGCCCCAAACAGGTGCGAACCCTAAACGCCACAGATAATGTCCATAATGCAAGCCTGACCCCATTGGCTCACCAATTGTGATGGGTGGCCGAAATTATGATCAAGTCCCCATTATACATTGAGATCAAACCATTAGGGATTTCACAAGAATAAAATTACCCATTTGTAAAGTAAAGAGCCTTTAATTACAGGTATCTTCAATTAAATTTGGGTAGATTGTTTTCTATGAACTCCCTCACTTGACAAATGCATCCGGATCATCCGGCCGAAAAGTGTCCAGCAGAGGCCGCTGGTCCAGGGAGAGCCCGGCTTCCCATCCATAGATATCAACACACTCCTTGGCAAGTTTTCTGGTGAAATGCCTCACCTTGATATTCATGGGACAGGCCTCTTCACAGGCCCCGCAGTCTGTACACCGTCCGGCGCAATGAAAGGCCCGGAGATAATGAAACGTTTTAACATCCACGGTATCCTGGCCCTTGCCCACCCACTGGGGATGGGATGCGTCCACAAAGCATACGGGACAATAGCAAAGGGGACAGGCATTTCGACAGGCGTAGCACCGAATGCAGTTTTTAAGCAGATCATCAAAGTGGTCCCATTTCAGCTCTGGATTCAGGGCTTCAATGGTCTCAACATCTTTGAAAGGTGCCTCAATTTCCGGCTCCGGCACCGGTTCTCCGATGAGTTCGTCATGGATCACCGGGTTGCGGTGCATGCAGATGCGGCAGTTATCCCTCAGATAGTCTGCTTTGTCGATGCCAAGGTCGCTGGTGGGAGTTTTTATCTGTAGAAAATCGCCTTTTTCACTGAAAGAGATGATCTCGTCCTCAAACAGCGCCGTAATGCTCTCTTTATCCACCATGCCAGTGCAGGGAACGCCGATGATGTAAAGCTGTTCCCTTGATATCTTGTTCTCTATAATATGGGTGACAATGCTTCTGGCATCGCACCCCTTGGCGATGATTCCGATTTTTTCCTTTCTATTGGTGAGATAACCGGTGAGGTTGAGCCGGCAGTTGACGTCCCAGACAAAATCGTTTGCCTCCCGGGGGGTCCTTGCGATGCCGGGTACGGTGGACATGGGGAGGGTTCCCTTTTTAAAACCGATCACCATGTCAACCTTGCCCTCCTTTAAAAGAGCTGAGGCCCGTTCCCGGATTTTTTCCGTGTATGCGTTCATCTGACGTTCCTCCCCTTACCCGGCTTTTTTTACCAATTTATCGTTGGGACCCAGGGCTGAAACCGCATCAGCCACTTCCTGTGCCACCCGGGCGAACTTGGTTGCCTCGGCCGAGGAGATCCATGAGAAATGAATCCTGTCGCTGTCAATTCCCATGTGCTCCAGCAGGCCTTTCATGAGACCGAATTTCCGCCTGGCATAATAGTTTCCCTCCAGATAATGGCACTCTCCGGGATGACAGCCAGATACCCATACCCCATCGGCTCCTTCCCTGAATGCGGAGAGGATCAGTTTAGGTTCCACCCTTCCGCTGCACGGCACCCGTATGATTCGAATATCGGAGGAGTACTGCATTCTGCTCACACCGGCAAGATCTGCCGCACCATAGCTGCACCAGTTACACAAAAATGCCACAATTTTTATTCTATTTTCAGCCATATATATTTTTTCCTTATCGTTTATACCGCCTCATTCATTGCAGATATTTGTGCAAAGAGTTGATTGAAATCAAATCCGTTCAGATGAATCGCCCCGGACCGACAGGATGCCACACAAAGTCCGCATCCCTTGCAGAGCACCGGGTTGATCTCGGACTGTCCCTGGAACCGCCCCTCTTCAACCACCTTGGGTGCGGAATAGGGGCAAATGTCCACGCATACCCCGCAGGAACTGCAATACGCCGGGTTCACCTTTGCCACATTACCACTGGTATGGATGCTTTCTCGTGCCAAAAGGGTGACGGCCCTGGAGGCAGCTGCCTGGCCATGGGCAATGGCTTCATCAATGGGCTTGGGATAATGGGCCAGACCGCAGAGGAAAACCCCGTCCGTGGCAAACTCCGATGGTCCGAGTTTGGCATGGCGCTCCACGAAAAAACCGTCATCGTTCATGGGTACCTTGAAAAAATTGGCCAGGCGTTCATCCCTGTTGGGAACAATGGCCGTGGCCAGGGTGAGAAGATCCGCCTCAATCCGAATGGGACGTTTAAGAATGGGTTCTGTCAGATCAATGGTAAGTTTTCCATCCGTCACGCAGACATCGGGCTTGTTGTCCACGGTATAACGGATAAAAATGATGCCCTTTTCCCGGGCTTCCTGGAAGATGTATTCCCGCTCTCCATAGGTTCTGATATCCCGATACAGGACAAAAACAGACATGTGGGGATTTCTTTTTTTAAGTTCCAGTGCACTGTCCATGGAGTGGGTGCAACAAACCCTGGAGCAGTAAGGCCTGTCAGGCTCCCTGGAACCGACGCATTGGATGAATACCGCTGATGTAAGCGTCTCAAGGACTGGATCATTTTCCATGAATTTCCGGTCAAGATCCAGGCTTGTGATAATCCTCTCATCGGTTCCATACTTATATTCAGTGGGTTCAAGGGGCAATGCGCCTGTGGCAAGAACAGTGACACCATGTTCAATTTCTTCATTGGCCCCCTGGCAGGCAAGGGTGGAGGTAAAGCTGCCCACAAATCCTTCCACCGCCTCAAGGGTGGTATCAAGGTAGACATGGATGTTTTTGTTCGTTTCAATCTCTTTGATCACATCGGCCAGTTTTTCCTGGATATCCTCCCCCTTGAAGGTGCGATAGAGATGGTTGGCCTGACCGCCAAGTTTTACATCTCTCTCCACCACATGCACCACATATCCCTGCTCGGCAAAATTTTTGGCCGCAGCCAATCCTGACAACCCGCCCCCCACCACCATGGCAACGGGATTGATGGTGAGTTCTGACTCTGTAAGGGGCTCCATCAGCGCCACCTTGGCCACGGACATGTGGACCAGCTCCTTGGCCTTTTGGGTGGCAAGGTCAGGGTTGTGCCGGTGCACCCAGGAGTCGTGGTTGCGGATATTGGTCATCTCAAAGAGATATTTGTTGAGCCCTGCATTGATGAGGGTCTCCTGGAACAGCGGTTCATGGGTTTTGGGGGTACAGGCCGCCACCACGATGCGGTTCAGGTTATTTTCCCTGATAATGCGGGTCATGGTATCCTGGGTATCCTGGGAGCAGGTATAAAGATTGTCCGTTGAATACGCCACATAGGGCAAGGTAGCGGCATAGGCACTGACTTCGGGGACGTTCACAACCCCGTTGATATTGGAGCCGCATTTACAGATAAATACCCCGATGCGCGGGGGTTCTCCTATCACATTGATCTCCGGTACCACCTCGGGTTTCCGGGTCAGAGTGTCCCTGGCATGGCTCAGCAGGGCGCCCGCCCCGGCAGCGGCTGCCGAGGCATCCACCACACTCTGGGGAATATCCTTGGGGCCCTGGAAGGCACCGCAGACAAAAACACCCTTTTGCGTGGTTTCAACCGGGCTGAAGCTTCCTGTTTCGGCAAAATTGCCCGGGGTCAGCTCGACACCCATCTTATGGGCCAGGGCCATCACCTCCGAAGAGATTTCAAGACCCACGGACAGAACGATCATGTCAAAAATTTCCGTCACCATGGAGCCAGCATCGTCCACATACCGCACCAAAAGGTCGTCGGAACCCAGTATGCTCTCCGCACTGTGCACCCGTGATCGGAGCAGTCTGACACCCTGGTCCACGGCGCTGTTCAACGAGCGCTCAAAGTCCTTGCCATGGGTTCTCATATCCATGTAGAAAATGGTGCACTCAAGACTATCCCCTGAATGCTCCTTGGCAATAACCGCCTCTTTCAGGGCGTACATGCAGCACACCGATGAGCAGTATTTATGGTCGCATTGATTCATCTCCCTGGAGCCCACGCACTGGAACCAGGCAATCTTTTTGGGTTCTTTGTGATCGGACAGGCGTGCCAGATGTCCCTGGGTGGGACCGGATGCAGAGAGAAGCCGTTCAAACTCCAGGGCCGTCATCACGTTGGGATGGTTCGCATACTGATAATTGGCAAAACTCGACGGATCAAAGGCCTCAAAGCCCGGACTGAGGATCACCGCACCGGCATTGATTCGCTTGATATCAGGTTTTTGAAGATGGGTCTCAAGGGTCAGGGCCCCGGCACCACAGGCCTTGACACACTCAAAGCATTCGCAGCACACCATGCAGTCAAGGCATTTGTCCGCCTCATTTCGGGCCTGCTCCTCGGTGAATCCCATCTCCACCTCATCAAACCCCTTAAGACGCGCTTCCATGGGAAGTTTGGCCATGGTCTGTCGTTCAGTGGATTGGATCCGCTCCGGGATGGGGTTGAACTCTTTCTGGGCATATTCCACGGGCTCACGGTCCGCGGCCAGATCCTTGCCGTCAATATACCGCAAAATTGAGATGGCAGCTCCATTGCCCGCAGCAACAGCATTGATGGCAATGGATGCACCGGTCTGGACATCACCGCCAGCAAACACCCCTTTTCTGGTGGTCTCAAAGGTGATGGGATCAACATTTATGTTGCCCCAGCTGTTAATTGAGATACCGGTTCCCGTGTCAATACAGGCAAGATCGGCCTTTTGTCCGATGGCAGGGATGATACTGTCGGTGTGAATGACAAATTCACTTCCCTCCATGGGAACGGGTCTGCGTCGACCGCTCTTATCGGGTTCTCCCAGCTCCATTTCAATACAGCGGATACCCGTGCTTTTTTCAATTTCTCCGTCTTTGATTACCTCCACCGGGGCCACCAGAAACCGAATCTCTACACCTTCTTCCAGGGCGTCCTCAATCTCTTCGTTTCTGGCGGGCATCTCCGTTCGGGTGCGTCGGTAGAGAATCGTTACCTTATCCGCCCCGATTCTCAGGGCGGTGCGGGCCGCATCAATGGCCACATCTCCTCCACCGATGATCACCACGTTGCCGGACAGTTGCCCAAAGGTTCCCAGGGCAGCCTCTTTAAGCAGTGTCACGCCGGGGATTACCCCGTCAAGCTCCTCACCGGGTATTCCAAGGGCCATGCCTTTGTGACACCCCATGGCAAGATAGACGGATTTAAACCCATCCTCAAACAGGGATTCCACGGTGATGTCCCGTCCAAGGGCTGTGTCATACCGGACCTCCACCCCAAGGACATCGGTGATATACGAAATCTCTTTGTCAAGCACATGGGGGGGAAGTCTGTAGTCGGGGATGCCGACCTTTAACATACCACCGCCCACGGGAAGCGCCTCAAAGATGGTGACCTTGATACCTGCCCTTGCAAGGTGGGCGGCTGTGGTAAGACCTGCCGGACCTGCGCCCACAATGGCCACCCGCTCCTCTCTGGGTGTAATTTCCGGGGGTTCAAGTTCGGAAATATCCACCTGATCGGCAATAAATCGTTTCAGGGTGCAGATGGACACGGGAGCGTCCACCTGCTGCCGTCTGCAGGCCTCTTCGCAGGGGTGGGGGCAAATTCTGCCGATGGTACCGGGCAGGGGAAGATTTTTGAGGATGACTTCCAGGGCCTCCTGGTATTTCCCTTTTCTTGCCAGTGCCACATAGGCATGGGCATTGACGCTGTTGGGACAGGCATTGGTACAGGGGGAGCGATCCATCTTGGTGATGGCAAAGGCGCCGGGTACTGCCTGGGCATAGGGTTTGTACGTGGCCTGTCGATTTCCCAACCCCTGCTCAAAAACACTTGGAACGGAAACGGGGCAGACCTCGGCACACTCACCGCACCCCGTGCATTTTGCAGTGTCAATATACCGGGGCACCTGATCCAGAGTGATCTCAAAGTTTCCGACATCTCCTGCTATCTCACTGACCTGTGAAAGGGTATGAAACTCCACATTAACATGCCTGCCCACTTCAACGAGTTTGGGTGACATGATACACATGGAGCAGTCATTTGTCGGGAATGTTTTGTCCAGTTGGGACATGGCACCGCCAATGGACGGGGTCTTCTCCACCAGATGGACATAATATCCTGAATCCGCAAGATCCAGAGCCGCCTGAATACCCGCAATCCCCCCGCCGACCACCAGAACCGAGCCAATGGTGTTATGTTCAGCCATAAAAAATATTCTCCTTAAAATATCACTTTTTCGTTCGTTTTAAGAACGTAAGCCGATTGGCTGCTGCAGGGAGTGATCCATAGGAGGGGAAGGTCCGATTTGATAATCGGAAAATATTACTTTTTACCCTTGTCCGGGCACTATCTTTAACTACTTCCTTACGTATTAAACGCAAAAAAACCTCCACGTACCGAATTGAAAAAAATCATTCAACCTGTCTGCCGGGGAGGCCTGTAATAAAAACGCACTGCAAAATAATGATCAGTTCATTTCATTTTAGAACCCTCCATCTCCCGGATACTCTGCGCCTGCCAATCACGGGCATGCAATTTCCTGCTATGTCAGTATCTTTTTGGAGAGAGGTTCATTTTCCTGTGCACTATCATTAATGTTATGTAAAAATTTACAATAATCAGAGAACGTAGGGGGCAGTTCCTGATTGATTTGCCGTTTTAGAAATCAAGACATTCATAATTTTATAGCTTTTGCCTTGGTTAAGGAACGAGGATTCATTAACTACGGTAATTAAAGGATAGATAGCTCTCAATATTTGAGGTTTCCATCAAAATTGCCGTTGTTATTAAATTCTCATTCCTAAACGGGAAATCAAAAATTGCCAAATCCCTTATGACCAACCAGTCATCTATATGAGCATTTGATATCAATAACAACACTGATGTGCAAATCGTTATTATCTATTTGCTCAAAAACCGACATTAAGATTATTAATGGAGGTCTCTCTCAGTGGTATGACCAGGGGGTTCCATACTGCGGCGATTTTAGATCTTACGACCGATTCTCTGTTACTCTCTGGAAATTATTCAAATATTTTTTCATCCTGAGCATCAGCTTCTGCAGCATCCGATTCCATGTCACGAATCTTACCTGTTGTTTTGTTTTTCCAGTATTCCTTGTACCATTCATTGGCAATGATCATGGACATAACCTCATTTGTGCCGGTCCAGATAGAGGCCAGGCGAAGATCTCTGACAATTCGTTCCACAGGATAAATATTTGTATAACCAATACCGCCCATGACCTGCATGGAATTATGGACTGCTTTCTGGCAAGATTCTGTAACAAATTTCTTAGTTTGAGAAACCATCCGCCGAATCTGCTTTTCATCAATCTGATTGTCCACGGCTTTGGCCGTGGTATAAATCATGGCCCGGGAGGCATCCAAAAGGGTGACAGCTTCAGCCACCTGGAAAGAGACGCCCTGGAAAGCAGCAACCGGTTGTCCGAAAGCTTTGCGTTTTGAGGTGTAACCAGTGGCAATATCTATTGCCGGTTTTGCAGCACCAATGGTCATGGCTGCAGTACCCAGACGTTCAGGGATCATCATGGTATTGAATATTTTGACACCTTGGTTGAGTTCTCCTAAAAGGTTTTCTTTGGGTACTTTCACATCCTTGAAAACCATTCGAGCTGCTCCGCCGCCACGGCAACCCATAAGCCCGTAAAGGTATTCAGTTTTCACACCCTCTGTTCTGTCGACTATAAAACAGGAAATGGACTTATGAGCTACGGCATTGCTATCCGTCTTGGCATAAACCAGGAAATAATCAGCGCCCTCACCCCCTACAATGAATCGTTTCTGGCCGTTGAGAACATAGTGGCTCCCTTTGTCCTCTGCTATAGTAGTGGTGCCGAAAAAATCAGAGCCACCGCGGGGTTCGGTCAGACATTCCGCTGCAAAGAGTTCTCCCTTTAACAGGGGTTTAACATATTTTTCTTTCTGAACGTCATTACCGTGAAGAATTATGGCGTCACAGACAAGTTCGGCACCAACCCCAAATGTACAGGCAAAAATATAGCCCAAAAGTCCGACTTCTTCCATCACCATACAGGTTGATACCCAATCCATACCTCGACCACCCCATTTTTCAGGGTAGCGGCAACCCATTAGATTGCGCCGGCCTGCTTCCTTCAAAAAATCTTTTGGAAACTGAATTTTGTCTGCATCCATATCCAAAATCATTTTCTTGGGAATCGATTTGACAAAGTCACGGGTTTCAATTTTTAATTTTTTTTGTTTATCGTTTAGTAGATAATCAAACATATTAAACATCCTCTCTAAGTTTGTATTTCATAATTTTACCGGAAGGTGTGTGGGGAAGTTCCGGCACAAAGTTGATTTTTTTGGGAATCTTATATTTTGCCAGGCGGTTTGAAAGGAATTTTTTAAGATCGTCTTCAGTCAGTTTCCGATCCTCGGCAGTTACAATTACGGCACGAACTGTTTCACCCCAGTCCGGATGGGGAATCCCAATAACTGCAGCTTCAGAAATACCGGGATACTCCATGATCCGATCTTCTACCTCCTTGGAATAAACGTTTTCCCCGCCTGTGACAATCATGTCCTTAATTCTGTCCACAATAAAAAGAAATCCATCCTCATCAATCCGAGCCATATCGCCGGTCCGGTACCAGTCATTATAAAAAGCCTCACTTGTTGCATCTGGATTGCCTATATATTTTTTCATCATGGAAGAAGCCTTTAGCCAGATTTCTCCTGTATCCCCCGGTTCAGCCTTTGTCGTATCGTCTTTCATGACCTTCATTTCAGCACCGGGTAATGCTTGTTTGCCGATGGAACCGGCATGCTTTTCATGGTCTTCGGGAAACAAAATAGTCCCGGTGGGACCGGATTCGGTCATACCATATACCTGGAAAAAACGATCAGATCGATAGCTTGCCTTTAATTTTTTAACTGTTTCCGGGGCGATAGGGCCTCCACCATATACCCAGGCTTTCATTGAAGACAGGTCAAAATCATTGAAATTGGGAATTACCTTAAGGGGCATCAGGTAGGATATGGGTGCACCAAAGTAGGCAGTGCAGGATTTTTTTTCAATGGCTTCAAGAAAGTGAAGCGGATGGTATTCCCTTAAAATTACGCTTTTGCCAGCCACACTGGTGATACCCATGAACCAGTTGTTCAAGGGGGATGAGTGCCAGATGGGCATTGCGATGAGCATGGTGTCTGTATTGTCAAGCCCAAGGCCTTTCGCACCGGTGATTCCAGCGGACACCACGCTTTTATGGGTATGTATACAGCCTTTGGGGTTACCAGTAGTGCCACTGGTATAAAGAATTTCTGCCCAATCCTCGGGCTGAATTTCAATCGGGGAAAATGCCGGTGCCTGATCCATGGCGTCTCCCAAAAAATCAATTCCTTCTGCCCGCGTATCCATGGTCATTTTTGGTATGTCGGTCTTTAAATTTTCAGCCACTTTGGATAGACTGCCATCGAAAAGGAAGAGAGCTGCACTGCTGTTCTCAAGGATATAGTCCACTTCCACTGCAGTCAATTTATGGTTGACGGGAACGGTAACCCCTCCAGCCTTTAAGACACCGAAAAAAGAAAAAATAAAATCAAAAGTGTTTTGGCTCATGAGGGCAACCGGGTTACCTTTGCCTATCCCCCTGGCTTGGAAGCAGGCTGCTGCCTGTTCACTTTTTTCCTTTACTTGCTTGAAGGTGAATTCTGTATCCATACTGGACAATGCTATTTTATCCGGGTGAAGCTTGGCATTGGAATCAATAAGTTCAATTACGTTCATTTTTAATTCTCCTCTGGACTTGTTGATTGTTTAAGTTCGTTAAGCCTTTGGGTCAGTTTTTGCTTTGTGGCAAAAAGATCCTGCTCCAGGAGTGTTAGCTCATTTTTTCTTTCCTGAATTTCCTTCAGCTTTGTATCTCCGAATTTCAGACTTTTTTCAATCTGTTCGATTTCATTGGTATCAATGCTGGCCATGCCGATCATGTCTGAAATTTCATCCAGGGAGAATCCAAAACGTTTTCCCCTGAGGATCAGTTTGAGCCTTGCTTTGTTTCTGGCTGTATAGATGCGTTGGTTGCCTGAAGTTCTTTTGGGAATAATCAGACCTTTTTCCTCATAAAATCGTATCGTTCGTGTGCTGATATCCAGCTCGTCTGCAATCTGGGAGATGGTATGGGTAAACTTTTTTTTGTCATCAGTCATGTCAGATTCCTTATGACTTTGATTGTGTAAAGATAGATATTAATAATGTTAACGTTTACGTAAACTATAATTTTGTTTTTGTCAATTTGAAAATTTATTTGAGCTATTATTAAAATATTTCGTCAATCATAAGGGGCTTCTCCGAAAATAGACTACCACTATGTCCAGTTTAATATGCTGATATTGCATTATAAAAAATTTTAGTTTGGTAGTTTATTATCATCCAAGTCCCTAAGTTCTCATCATGACTTGCTTTTGGTTGTAAGTTCTCAATAATTGGGGGTAGGAAAGTCTGGTTACCCTTTAAACGCCGGGTGCTATTCAAAAGGATTCCCTGAATGCGCGGACTTATTGAGATCTTACTTTTGGTTTGGATAACCCACTGAAATAATTAAATCTGAATTTTAAAAAATGGCAGAAGAATCAAGCCTCAACAATATTTTCCCCATAGAAATGTCATATCTGCTTTCAGCCATTAATTACAATTATCAATTGGATTATTTAAAGAATATATGCCATTAGAAATGGGATGTAAACGAGCTATAACTCATATACAAAGGAGATCGAAACACAATGACAAAAAATTTTTTTTCCACCCGATGGGGTATCATCTGTGTGGGTGCTGTCATCGGCATTTTGGCTGCGCTTTTGCAAAAACTTGGAAATCCCGGCAACATGGGGATCTGTGTCGCCTGTTTTGAACGGGATATTGCTGGGGCACTGGGCCTGCATCGTGCGGGTGTAGTTCAATATATTCGTCCTGAAATCATCGGGTTTGTCATGGGATCACTAATCGCCGCCTATGCTTTTAAAGAATTCAAGCCACGATGCGGATCTGCACCTGTTGTCAGGTTTGCTCTGGGAATGTTTGCCATGATCGGTGCTCTGGTATTTCTGGGGTGTCCGTGGCGGGCGATCCTACGTCTGGCTGGTGGCGACGGCAATGCCATTGTGGGAGTACTGGGACTGGCTTTTGGTATCTGGATCGGCGTGCTGTTTTTGAAAAATGGATACAACCTGGGAAGAAGTCAGCCCACCAATGTTGGTGCTGGGTGGGTACTTCCCTTAATCATGCTGGGGTTGCTTGCACTGGTTTTAATTTATCCCCAGGTGGATGGGCAGAATAAGAGCGGTGTATTATTTTACAGTTTAAAAGGTCCCGGAGCCATGCATGCCCCTTTGTTAATTGCTTTAGTCATCGGTCTTGGTATCGGATTTATTGCCCAGAGGAGCCGATTCTGCACCATGGGAGCGTTGCGGGATCTTATTTTATTTGGACAGATTCATCTGTTGTCCGGTTTTCTTGCGCTTCTCATATTTGCCTTGATTGCCAATGTGATCCTGGGGCAGTTTAATCCGGGATTTGCCGGACAGCCCGTTGCCCACACCATGCATATCTGGAATTTTGCCGGTATGGCACTTGCCGGACTGGCCTTTGCCCTGGCAGGCGGGTGTCCGGGGCGTCAATTGTTCCTGGCAGGCGAAGGGGACGGGGATGCAGCGGTGTTTGTCCTTGGTATGATCGTCGGAGCCGGATTTGCCCATAATTTTGGCCTGGCAAGCTCTCCCAAGGGTGTGGGACCCCACGGTATTGCCGCCGTTATTGTAGGTTTTGCTTTTTGTCTGTTCATTGGCTTTTCCATGAGAAAAACCATGGGTAAATAGATTATTTTGTTCAGCAGTAAAGGCTTTCCCCTCAATTAATCTACCCTTTTCCACAAAAATGGCAGAGTATCAACGGATAATACACATTCCCAATATCAATGCGTATTGTCCGTGATATTGGGCAGGTTCTTTTAGGGCAGGCCATGAGTGTAAACCGGCAAATGAAGAATGCCAACTTAAGAGGAAATAAATATGAGTGTCACTGTCGATGCAAGGGGACTCTCCTGCCCCCAACCCGTGTTAATGACCCTGAATGAAATTAAATCCGGCAATGATAATGAAATAATGGTATTGGTGGATAATGAAGCCTCCAGGGAAAATGTGATCCGTGCGGCTGAAAGTCAAAAATGCCAGATAGGAAATGTTGAGCAAAATGGTGATGATTACACCATTCCCATCACCAAGGTCTCGCTAACTTTTGTCTCTAATCGTCCACTTCTCTCATGGTAATTCTTCGCTGATTTTGTTAGCCTGTCCTGATAATTTTGCCCTTTTTTTCGATGTATTTCTGAGGTTTCCCGATAGGCATTTCTAATTTTATGATACCATTTTCTATGCTGTCCCCAACCTCTCAGTTTCAAGCCTTTATTCTTCAATTTTCCCACTACATCTAAACATTTCCGACAGCTATCATATAGTAAATTCATGTCAGTGGGAAAGTGAATATTTGTTTCTATTACATAACTATCTACTTTAACCTGTATATCTAAACAGTCCACGTCCTCTTTTTTTTTATCAAACACTTATGAAAAAAACATTTTATCTTTTCCGATATATTAGCTGGATTGCAATTATAGGTTCACTTCTTGGCTCACTTTTACTATTTGTTGTTGGTGCTTTAAAAACCATTAATGCGTTTAGAGTTGTTCTTTTCGATTACATTCCAGAAGGTAAAGCACATTTACACACAGCAGATATAGCCACAACATATCTCATCAAATCTTTAGACACCTTTTTGATTGCATTGGTACTTTTCATTTTTGCTCACGGGATTTACACTTTATTCATATCAAACAAAAAATTTGATGATGGAAATGGTGTTTTAAAATGGATTAGAACACCAAACATTGGTCATTTAAAAAATGTGCTAGCGGAGGTTATTGTCATTATTCTGTTCGTGAAATTTCTTGAAGTTGTTTTTGTAAATAT
>CAKZLA010000320.1 GCA_937124525.1 uncultured Desulfobacterium sp. | reverse complement strand
CTTTCATTCCCTTGGGGCCTTCTGTCAGCACCAGGTTTGCCCCTAAAGCCTTTAGCACTTTGCGTCGTTCCAGGCTCATGGTGGCTGGCATGGTCAGGGTCAGCTTATAGCCTCTAGAAGCAGCAACAAAGGCAAGGGCGAGACCTGTATTTCCACTGGTCGGCTCAACCAGATCTTTGCCATCGGTCAGTACACCGGTCAATTTTGTATTGAGATGGTCAAAAAAATCCAATTTATAAGTCATGAAGAACCCTAATAATGAGGCCAGGGTCAGCCCTTCAAGAATTCTTTTGGTATAAAAAATAAAAAAAAGAAGAAATATGGATGGAACTGCTGCAATAGGGCCGAAAGCTGCTTTGTCATCGGGCGTAAAAAAAATGGCGGCAAGAAAGACTATAAAGATTACAGCATATTCCATGAGAATTTTATGTATCCTACCCATGGTATTGAACTCCTTAACATTAACAGCGGTTGCAATATTTGACTCACTCATGAACTTTCCTCCTTAGAAACTAACGGGAAGCTTCTGCATAAAGGTTAGCACTACAGCAACACTTTGCCAGTTTAACCCATAATCGGATATAGAAGTGATGTTCATGGGTTGTTTAAGGACCCTCAAAATCACATCAAAACAGGATTGATTATAAAAGTGTCGCTGTAGTGTTATAGTGCCAGTCACATGACTTGATACCAAAATTCAACCTTAAAACCATATAAAACAATGAGTTATGATTTAAAAAAAGCATCAGGTCATGTGACCGGCACTATAGGGTGTCTCTAAAAATCAAGATTTTACTTTTAATTCAAGGCGCATGAAAATTTCAACAAAAGTATTTTGAGGATTAAAATTTTCATGCAACGCAGAACCCCGGCCAAATGACAATTTTAGAGATAGTTCTTACACAACACCCAACGACAGGCTATTCAATACTTGCAAACGTATCTTCCAGACGTACAAGCATTTCATCAATAAGTTCATAGGGTATGTTCAGTGCCGGCTCAATGCGAATTGTTTTTGAATTTGTCAATGTTCCCGCTGTCAGCACGTGTCTGCTGAACAGCCCGGATGCGACCTTATAGCCGATTTCATCAGTTGGGAAGACCATTCCCAAAAGCAATCCTTTTCCCCTGATGCCATCCAGAATATTTGGATATTTTTTCTGAAGATCACCGACCTTTTCAATGATATATTCCCCTTTTTCAGCGGCCTGCCGGGGAAGATTTTCTTCCAGAAGAACATTGATCTGTGCCAGGGCCGATGCACAGGCAAGAGGATTTCCGCCTGTGGTTGTGGTATGCATAAAAGGATTGGGCTCCATACACTTCCATATTGCGGCAGTTGAAAAAAAGCCGGACATGGGAACCACACCACCTCCAAGGGCCTTTCCAAAACACATGATATCAGGAGTTACATTCCAGTGATCCACGCCAAAAATGGTACCTGTTCTACCAAAGCCTGTCTGTACTTCATCGGCGATCAGAAGGACATCATAGGCATCACATATCTCTCGCAGTCTTGGCCAGTAATCATCAGGGGGAACAACAGCACCAGCCTCTCCCTGTATGGGCTCCGCCACAACAGCTGCAATGCCTTCGCCAATCTGTTTTGCGATAGCCAGCGCATTTTCCACGGCATCGGCATCCCCATAAGGCACGTGATGGATACCTTCCAGCAATGGTAACACAGGCTCACGATAGACCGCCTTGCCCAGAAGTGAAAGCGCCCCGAGAGATTTTCCATGAAAGGCTCCGGTGGTTGCAATAAAGCCTTTACGTCCTGTATGTAATTTCGCAAGTTTCATGGCGCCGTCCACCGCCTCTGTTCCAGAATTTGCAAAAAAACCATATTGAATGTCTCCCGGTGTCAAACGAGAGATAACCTTGGCAAGATGGGCACGTAAAGGGTCGAGCATCTCCTGACTGTACTGCGGGCTTCGGTCGAGCTGTGCCTTGACGGCAGCCACGATTTTCGGATGACGAATACCAGGGCCGTACAAACCAAAACCTCCAAGCATATCGATATACTCTCTGCCCAGTACATCTTTCAAGATAGAACCTTCACCGGTCCAGTCCGTCAAGGCAAAATCTTCAGTTTCCGTTACTGATTTGCGATATTCAAGAAAACCTTTATTCACATGGTTGGCGAAGTTATTGCTTACTTCGCCTGCCACCCATTCCCGATCCTCTTGCTGAAGTTCGGATTCGGGGGTCATGATTAAATTAACCATCCTTTTGGCTTCCAATAAGGCATTTTCAGTATTTCGTTGTGAATTTTCGTAATTATTTTCTGCTTTCAGATCTCTTTTCTGCAACATGGATAGTCTCCTTTAAATGAGGTTTTACTTAATAAAATAATAAGCTTATTTGTTTTATTTGAATATTCGTTTAATTTATTGATTTGTATTTAAAATTATAGACCATCAATCTATACTAATTTCATATTAGCTTAGTTTCAGCCGCATATGTTTTTCATCACAACCCCTTTTTTTCAAAAGATAAGAGGCCACGAGAACTAATTGAACATTCATTTAATTTTATTGTCTTCCAAATATCATGGGAGCATTAGGTACAATTTAATTGTTAAAATTAACCATACATTCAATTAAATTCTTTGTCAATGGCAAAAAACAATGTGTAATGCTTTTTTTTTATTTTATAATAAAGTTATTAATCACAATGGGTTTTGCGATTTTCTGGATTGGTCATAACATGGGCCACTTTGAACCGATTTTTTTAAATTTAAGAATAAAGTCAGCAATTACAGACGATTGAGCATGGCATATATTCGATATCCGTATAGTGGCCCATCTTATGACCAACCCCCGATTTTCACATGTAAATACGGGGAGCGGAACCACTATCAAACAAAAGTAATTGAGGCCTGGCACGCATGAGATAAAACACAAAAATAGTGAATAAAGCGTTTCAAAGAAAACTATTCAGCTTTCAATATTGTAAATATATTCTGTTTTGTAATCTCTGAAAAAGTGTCAAAGGACTGGTCGTCGGATAAAAAATGGTAATGGAACTCCAACCCTTCCATTAATGTGACAATTAGATCTGCTGACTGTCTTTCATCCGCCACATCAATGATTTGTTTATCGTTAAAATAAACCAATTGATCCTGAATATAATCCCGTAGCCACACAAACATTTTTTTAAATCGTTTTTGTATCTCTTCTTTTCTAAAGCTTAAATAATAGAAACCAAAATGGATACCAGGGTCTACGGTTCTTGACCATTCAAAAGAAAAAAGCGTGTCAATAAAGGCATGGAACCGCTCTTTGTCATCAGTTATATGATCAAGATTAATAATTTCAGGAGATTTGTATTTTTCAATTAGAAGATCAATCAGTTCTAATTTCATATTTTCTTTATTTTTAAAATAATGAATGATCAGACTTGGATGGATATCAATGTGCTTTGCAATTTTACTTATGGATGCACCTTCAAGACCTTGCTCGATCAATATCTGGTAATAGCTTTCAAGGATTTCCGGCTTCCTGAGTGTGGCGTTTCTATTTTTTCTCATATCTTGATAAAAATCCCATTGCAATTAACTGTATGTTCAATTGGTAGATTATAAGAAGGAGTAAAACATACAAGATAGTAAGTCAAGAATTTATTCGTCCATATCTGGAACCCCAGGTGCCAGGAAGGAACCAGTCTTAAGGAATGAGTCAGAAATAGCATACCCGTTTGAAAATTGGGGGACACTATCCTTCAACGGTAGCATGTTCTGAAGTGGGCAACTTCTTTAAAACTGATTCCTAACCTGGACAAGCCAGAACCAAAAAAGTTTTCTGATTCTCTTGCCAAAATAACACGAAAATAAGAAATAAGAATCTAATTATTTTTGAGCCATAAAAGAGCCTGGCACCAGGAAAACAGAGAGAATTAACAGAGCACCAATGATTGCAAATGCCGGGTAAAAACTCCCTCCCAGCTCAAAGACCCACCCCGCTGCCATGGGGGTTACGGCCGCCGGAATATTGGCAGAAAACAACAAGCCATAGATGGCCCCCATGCGTTTATCCCCCCAGCAAAGCGCTGTGGAAGATGCGTAGAGTACCAAAATGCCGCCATAATTAAAGCCTGTTCCCAGGGCAAAGATATAAAACCCTGTTTTTGACGACAGAAAAAAAAATCCCCCCCAGCACGGCACTGAATCTGGGTCCCATGCGGGTCAACATTGATCTGGAAAACACCATGGTCGAGGGAAACACAAAGTAAAAGAATGAAAACGGTAGCTGGACCCCAGCCTGGCTGATGCCAGTGATCTCCTTTAAAAAGGCCACATAAACGGACCAGGAGTAGGTGGCCCCCAGACAAAGCTGCATGATCACCGCAGATAAAAGCACAAAATATCGCGTCAAAATATTTTTTTCTCCCCAAAAAAATCCATGACAAACTGAATATGCTCTTTCATTGCAGTATAGGCCCGGTAGGTATCCCTGTTTTTAATGCCGTCCATGATGTTCTGATGGTGCGTTATGATGATCTCGGTGTTGTCCTCGAACTCATACAGTCGAATCAGATTCTCCCGGATGCCGTAAAAGAGATAATCATAAAAATTACGCATCACCAACACCTGCAGGGGATTTTTTGCAGCATAGGCAATGGCCATGTGAAAGGAGGTGTCAGCTTCCGTTCCCAGACGACCCGAGGCAATCTCTTTTTTCATCTCTTTAATACTTTGGGCCAGGGCCTTTAAATCCCCCTCATCGGCCCGGGCTGCAGCCAGGGCCGCAGCATTGCATTCCAGACCCATGCGAACTTCCAGTAAATCTCCAATGGAGGCTTCCTGGGCCTGCATGGCCTTTACCAATGGGCTGTCAGGTGCCCCGTCAAAGGGTTTAACAAAGGTGCCCTGGCCCTGTTTTTGAACAATAAGCCCCATGGCCACCAGTCGCTGGGTGGCATCCCGAATGGTGGTACGGCTGACGTTCATGGCCTCGGCAAGCTCCCTTTCGGGCATCATTTTTTCCCCGGGCTTGAGGGTCCCTCGGAATATTAATTCCCGGATCTGATCAAAAACCTGATCTGAAATTCGTTTGGGTTTGATGGGCTTTATTGTTACAGTCATAATATTTTACATCCCAAATTACGTTATTTCTCAACATTTTAAATTGAGTGCACCCTTTTTAGATTAGCCCGGGGAAAAGAGTCTTAGCAATGCCTCGTCCCCAACCCCTTTCTAAGAGTTGAGAGGAGAGAACACTGCAAAAAGGGTACACTCTTTTAAATTGATATGTCGGTCTGCCAACATCACCAATCAGACAATGGCAGCATACCGCCCAACAACTGCCTGGACCCCGTTGATACATACCTTGGGTTATTGTATCCTTTTCCCCAGGGATTCGGCATAAAGTTCCAGGGGATGTTTCACCTTGATCTGTGCACCGCTTTTTGCCAGCATATCAGATATCTGAATCATACAGGCCGGGCATCCTGTTGCCACGGTATCACAATGGGTAGCTGAAATACTCTGCTGCTTTAACTTTCCAATGCGGGAGGAGATGCCGTAATGGTACAGGTTAAAACTGCCACCCATACCACAACATTTATCAGCCCCCTCCATTTCCACCAGTTTATGGCCTGAGGCCTTGATCAATTGGCGGGGCTCCTCTGCTACCCCCAATGATTTTTTCAAATGACAGGGATCATGATAGGTAACCCGCCCGCGGTTTTCCCCAGGGATTTGATCCAATGGGCCAAGGGAGACACTATTGACCAGAAACTGATTTATATCAAGGGTTTTTTCTGATAATTCCCGGATCTTTGCCCTGGTTCCACTCTCTTTTCCCTCGTAAATGGAGGGCCATAATTTTTTAATGGTGGAGGTGCAGGTGGCACAGGCAGTGACAAGATAATCAAATTTTTCCCGATCAAACAGCTGGATGTGATGGTCCACAAGTTTGGTAAAACTTTTCCTGTCCCCGGAGGCCAGGGCCGGAATCCCGCAACACCCCTGTCCATCAGGAATATAAAGGCCAATGCCATGGTGTTTAAACACCTCAATGACATCATTAGCAATGCGGGGAAACACCTTATCAATGATACAGCCTGTGAACAGGGCCACCTTAATCCCGGATTTACCGGGGGGGGTGTTCAGCCGGGGGGTCAGGTTATGGAAAGATTTCTCCGCCATGGATGGGAAATGGCGGTTGTCCAGAAGGGGAGAGATCACCCTGGCACAGGAGGTCGCCTGGGGGTTTTTCTCTTTTTTGGTTAGAACCCCCTGGAATTTTCCGGCAAGATCGGTGAAAAAATCAAAGGTCTTTGGATCGGAAAGTACCTTTTTGAAAAGCACCTGCTTGGCTGGCGACAGTCCTTTGTACTCTGCCAGAATGGCCCGGGCCTTGATGAAAATTTCCACCACATTGACCCCGCTTGGACAATTGGCCGCGCAGGAACCGCACAATAAACAGCGGTTGAGCCGTTCTTCCACGCCCTTGGCATTGTCAAACATATTTTTACCAAGGCCATCTAACAATGCCAGTTTTCCCCGGGCCACATCGGCCTCCCGGTGGGTCTGCTCAAAGAGCGGGCACACCGATTGACAGGTGCCACAACGGATGCACACCACCAGCTGATCCTCAAGCTCTTTTACACGCCGTGCCAGGGATTTCATATCATTCATATTAAAGCGCTCCTGTTACTTTACCCGGGTTGAGTATATTATTAGGATCAAGGGCCTTTCTCAAACGCCTTGAAAACAATATGGAGGAGCGCCCCACCTCCTTTTCCAGAAATGGTGCCTTGGCAAGCCCGGTGCCGTGTTCCCCGGACAAGGTGCCCCCCAGCTCCAGGGCCCGGTCAAAAATATCTTCAATGGCCTGTTCCACCCGGTGCCACTCCTCTTTATTTCGTTTGTCCGTGAGGATGGTGGGGTGAAGATTCCCGTCTCCGGCATGGCCAAAGGTGCCGATACTGATATCATATTTTTTGGAAATTTCCTGCAATGATTTTACCATGGCAGGAATTTTACTCCGGGGTACGGTGGCATCTTCCAATACCAGGGTGGGCTTTAACTTGGCAAGGGCAGACAAGGCGCTTCTCCGGGCGGCCCATATGCGATCCCGCTCCTGGTCATCGGCGGCCACTTTGACGCTGTCCGCTCCAAGTTTCCGACACAGGGCCTCCACCCGGAGCCCGTCTTCTTCCACCTGGCCTGGATGACCATCCACTTCAATGAGCAACAATGCCCCGGCATCCACGGGCAACCCCGCTTTGCTGTAGGATTCCACGGCCCGGATGGTAAAATTATCCAAAAGTTCCAGGGTGGCGGGTACAATGCGATCGGCAATGATGGCGGCAACGGTTTCTGATGCCTGTTCAATGGTTTTATAAACCGCCACCATGGATTTACGGGCCTTGGGCAGGGGAATTAATTTTAAAACAATTTCGTCCATGACCCCAAGGGTGCCTTCGGAGCCCACCATAAGAGCGGCAAGGTTATATCCCGTGGCGCATTTCACCGTTCTGGAACCGGACTTCACATGCTCACCCATGGCATCATAGAAACTCACCCCCATGACATAATCCTTGGTAACTCCATATTTTAACCCCCTTAACCCCCCGGCATTTTCCGCCACATTGCCCCCGATGGTGGAAACCGCCTGGCTTCCCGGGTCCGGGGGATAAAAAAGACCTTTTTTCTCCACGGCCGCAGCCAGGGTGGCTGTGACAACACCGGGCTGGACAACGGCGTACATGTCAGCCTCATTGATTTCAAGGATGGCATTGAGTTTTCCGGTAAGTACCACAATACCACTGTTATGGGGAATGGTTCCGCCACTTAAATTGGTTCCGGCCCCCCGGACGGTCATGGGTAGACGATGATCACTGCAAAGATTGACGATTTTTCCCAGCTCCTGGGAATTTTTCGGCATCACCGCCGCAGTGGGTAGCACCGCATCAAGCACTGCCGCATCATAGGAATAGGTCACCATATCTTCATTATCTGTCAATACATTGTCTTTGCCGACAATGTTTTTCAATTCGTCAACAATGGATTTATTTTGCACATCGTCCTCCCTTGGTATTGGTAATACCAATTTTTTAAACACCCACACTTCCCGGGTCCACCCTTATCGCCAATATTGGTCATACCTATTTTTATTTTAAATATTGCCACTCTCAAAAACACCTGATTTTTAACGATTTTCAAAAACAATAGCAGAGTTTATAACAAAATTCAAATATTTTATTTTTTTTCTTGACAAGCAGGACTCTGTGCATTTATTATTGGTCATACCATGAGCCAGAAAACAAAATCGTGAAGACAAATCTCAAATTGGTTTACCGGAGAACCAAAGATATTCCGGGAAGGGAGGCAAAGTATCCCAGGTGGTACCCGTTAGCCAATTCCCCACATTGGCGACGCAGTAATTGCAGAGTGCATTTATTTTCTTTATTTAAATTCCTTTATTCTGGAGGAGAAAAAAATGAAAAAAGTTTTAACCCTGATCATCGCATGTTTAATTACAGTGACCCTGGCAACGGGATCATCCTTTGCCGGTAAACGAGAAAAATTCGGCTCAGATCCCCGTCACAAAGATGCCAAGCGTGTTTCATTTAAACCATCCCAAGATAAGGTCAGATGGAAAATGGTCATGCCATGGTCCAAGGGACTATTATTTTACGACATTGCTGTCCATTTTGCGGACAGTGTCCGTCTTGCCTCTGCCGGTCGCCTGGATATAAAACCCTTTTCCGCCGGCGAACTGGTTCCTGCCAATCAAACCTTTGACTCTGTTTCCATGGGATCTGTCCAGATTGCCCACGGTTCTCCACTTTATTGGAAAGGTAAAAACGAAGCCTTTGTGGCCTTTGCCTCTGTACCCTTTGGTCTTGATGCAGAAGGATACAATATCTGGCTTTATGAAAAAGGTGGCCTTGAAATGCTGCAAAAACTCTATGCCAAGCATGGGATTTTTGCCCTTCCCGCAGGCCAGACCGGCCAGGAAATGGGGCTTTTTTCCAATAAGAAAGCCACTAAGATGGAAGATTTTAAAGGCATGCGCATCCGGACTCCGGGCTGGTATATGGACATCATGAATGAACTGGGTGCCTCTGTGAGCCCGCTTCCCGGTGGCGAGGTTTATCTGGCCCTTGAAAGGGGTGTCATTGATGCTGCAGAATATTCAACACCTGCCATAAATTATCCCATGGGTTTTGACGAGATTACCAAGTATGCCATCCAGCCCGGTGTTCACCAACCTGGTTTTCAGTGTGACATCATCATGAACCAGAAAGCCTACGATGCCCTTCCAGAAGATCTTAAATGGATCATTGATATCTGTGCCAAAGAGACCCAGCTGTGGAGCTACAACTGGATCAACAGCCTGAATGCCAAGGCAATGAAAATGTTCAAAGAAAATGTTGAAATCGTCAAAATGGACAAAGAGACCATCATTGAATTCCGAAAAATGACAAAAACCTACCTGGATTCCGTAAAAGCAAAATTCCCCGATGTTAAAGAAGCCCTGGATTCCCAGGAGGCCTTTATCAGTGAGTACGCTGTGTGGAGAGAAGCAAGGAGCGGTGCAACCCCATGGCCCTACGAAGACTTTATCCAGGGTAAAACCACTGAATAACAGTAAAAAAATATAAAAACCATATGATGATCTGGTTGCCTGGCCAAAGGATGGCAATAAAAAACAAGTCCCAAACATACCGGACAACCAGAACATCATTGTCAGAGCCTGAATCTCTTAAAACGATTGCTGTCAAGGTGTACAACAGCCTGCTTGTCCTCTTTTATCTGTGAAAACTTAAGTGGCAGGGCATAATTTTTTCTTAATGTATCAAATATATAATTTTGATAATAGGTACTATTCAAAATTTTAGCAGGAAAAAATTTTTGTCCACGCACTTAAAGTCACCCGGTGAACCAAAACTGAGACCAGGCCCCATTTACTAAATTGTGACAGAGGATTTTTAACAATGCTGGAATCGATATCAAACAAATTGAATAACTTCAGCCAAAGAGAGGGAGAACTTGCATCATTTTTGATCTATCCTCTTTTGTTTGTGGTGGTTTATGAAGTTTTCATGAGATATGCGTTTAATTCCCCCACCACCTGGGGTTTTGAGGCAACCACTTTTCTATATGGGCTCCATTTCATGTTTGGGAATGCCTACACCGATGTAAATGACGGCCATGTAAAGGTGGATATTTTCACCTCGTATATGCCAAAAAAAATCCAGACAATCATAGCCATTATCTCCAATGTGCTATTTTTCATGCCTGTCATGGTCTGCCTGACCATCTGGTCATTTATTTTTGCATACAACTCAACCATGGGACAAGAACTCAACCCCACAAGCTGGGCACCACCCATCTGGCCATTGAAAATTCTCATGGCGGTGTGCTTCCTGTTTCTCTTACTCCAGGGCGTTGCAAACCTTCTTTCTGACATTAACCGCCTGAAGAGCAATAATTAAAGAGGTAAACTATGAGTCTTGAATTCATGACACTGGCAATGTTTCTAACCCTTATGCTTGCCATCACCCTTGGCCACCCCCTGGCCTACACCCTGGCTGCCATTGCCACTTTGTTCGGTCTTATTGACAACGGTGGGTCCATTCCCATGTTATTTGACATGTTTGCCAACAATGCCTGGGGGTTGATGAATAATTATACCCTTGTGGCCATCCCCCTTTTCATCCTCATGGCCCAGCTATTGGATCAATCCAAGGTATCAGATGCCCTTTTTGAATCCCTGTACGTGGTCTTGGGAGGGCTCAAGGGCGGCCTTGGCCTGGCCGTGGTTGTGGTGTGCACTGTTTTTGCCGCCACCACAGGTATTATTGGTGCATCAGTGGTGGCCATGGGGCTTTTAGCCACCCCGGCCCTTATTAACAAAGGGTATCAAAAAGAGCTTGCCAGCGGAATCATATGTGCGTCCGGAACCCTGGGTATTCTCATTCCCCCCAGTATCATGATGGTGGTATACGGTGGTCTCACCGGCATGAAAGAAACCTCTGTGGGCAATCTCTTTGCAGGGGCCATCTTTCCCGGACTCATGCTGGCTTCCCTTTATTTTCTCTATATTTTCATACGATGTAACCTGAACCCGGCCCTGGGTCCCCCAATTTCAAAAGAAGAAGCTTCACAATACACCGCTGCCCAGAAATGGTCCATGACTCTTAAATCTCTCATTCCGCCCCTGGCCCTGATCCTTGCGGTGATGGGAACAATACTTGCCGGTGTTGCCACCCCCACGGAAGCGGCAGGTCTGGGTGCCGGCGGTGCAATGGTCCTTGCCTTGTTCAGTGGGAAGTTAAACTGGGAGGTACTTAAAAAGGCCAGCTATGCCACCTTGAAAACCACCTCCATGGTCATGCTGCTCTTTATTGGCGGCAAATTTTTCAGCACCGTATTTTTAAGTATGGGCGGAGGTGATGTGGTGGCGGATCTTCTCATCGGCTCGGGCATGAGCAAATGGGCCATACTGGGCATCATGATGGGAATTGTCTTTCTCATGGGCATGTTCATTGACTGGGCGGCCATCCTTTTGGTCACCGTGCCCATTTTCATGCCCATTGCCATGGAAATCGGGTTTGATCCCCTCTGGTTTTCTCTACTCATGTGTGTTAATCTGCAAACCTCCTTTTTGACCCCGCCCTTTGGATATGCACTTTTTTACTTCAAAGGTGTGGCGCCGGAAGGATATACTATGATGCATATTTATAAGGGCATTCTTCCCTTTGTGCTGTTGCAGATCGTGAGTCTTGCCATTTTGTGCATGTTTCCTTCCATTGTCACCTGGTTGCCCAGTGTTTTCTTTGGATAAAACATAGCACCGGAGTACCGACAGCAGAGCCCTCGGCGACTGCTCTGACCGGAACATTGAGAACCAAAAATCCCCCCGACATTTCCGGTCAGGGCAGCCTTCTGGGGCGCTATAATCCCATTTCCAATCGTTGTTGTGAATAACTCCAGGTAAAAAACACCACGAATCCCGCCAGCAACAAATCATAAAAGAGCCCTTTGCAACCAGACCTTCAAATCTCAGGTGCATCATTTCATCTGAAAAAAAGAATCAAGCAAGGAGCCCATTGGATAAATTCAATACCCTTCAACAGTTTAGAGAAAATGCAGGCCTTGTATCTGCCATTGTACATGAAATGCCTTCCCTGGCTGCGGCATTGGAAAAAGCCGTAGAAACCTGCCTGGATAAAGCCCCCTGCCTCCCTTTTTTATCCAAAGAAAACATTCCCCCCACAGCCCCTGTCAAAAATTCAAGTGCCGAAAATGGACAGGCCCTGTCTGGAAAGAAAACCATTGCCGTTCCAGGACTCAGTGAAAAATGGATAAAATTCATGGAAGAGCTTTGTCATAATAAAGGCATTGATCTTGTGAACACCTCCCTTCGCACCCATGCCGGAGGCATGGACATGGGTATCACCCATGCAGACTACGCCATAGCCGACACCGGCACCCTGGTCATTAACTCCAATGGTGAAGAGATGAGACTTGCCACAATGGTGGTGGATATCCATGTGGCATTGTTGAAAAAATCCTGCATTTATCCCACAGCCCTTGACATGGCCCCGGAGCTGGAAGAGATGACCCGATCCCCCCACTCCTACACAGCTTTTATCACAGGTGCCAGTCGCACCGCCGACATTGAACGGGTTTTGGCCATTGGGGTCCATGGCCCCCTGGAACTTCACATCATGCTCCTGGAGGATTGATCCATGCCCAAAGAAACACTAAAAATGCATAAAATGATATATTACTATGCACGACATCAAAGAATGTAATGAAATATCCTCATAAACCCTTGCTATTAAAGGCTCAAAATTCTTTATCTCGTTCATTCTTTGATGTCGTAAGTAATAGAAAATCAAAACCCCACCCCGGAACCGGACAGGAGATGATCATGGAAAAATCATCAAAAAAAGGTGAGCCCATAAAGGCGTATAAAGAGAGAATTGACACGGCCCTTGGAAATGAATTTCTCCGGATGGCCATGGATCGTTTTGCCCTGGCCTATCGGGAAAGCCGCAAAAACGCCTTTGCCGATATGGATGTGGAGGGCTTGATTGCCCAAGTGGCAGAAATCAAAAAAAATGCCATAGCACAAAACAAGCAACTCCTGAAACTATTTCAGGAAAAGGCTACCAGCAACGGTATCCATGTCCATGTGGCAGCCACGGCCCAGGATGCCAATAAAATCATTGCCAAAATTGCGGAAAACACGGGGTCAAAAAAAATAATCAAATCCAAATCCATGACGGCCGAAGAGGCCCATCTCAACCCCTTCCTGGAAAGAGAGGGGCTTGAAGTCACAGAGACGGACCTTGGCGAGTGGATTGTCCAGCTTCGCCATGAAGGCCCGTCCCACATGGTCATGCCAGCCATCCACCTGTCACGGTTCCAGGTGGCGGAGCTGTTTTCCAGTGTTACGGGAGAAACCCAGGATGCAGGGATTGAAAAACTGGTAAAGGTGGCCCGAAAAAAACTCAGGGAAAAATTTCTTGAAGCGGACATGGGCATAACCGGTGCTAATTTTGTGATTGCCGGCACGGGCACCATCGGTATAGTGACCAACGAGGGTAATGCCCGCCTTGCCACCACCCTGCCAAAGATCCATGTGGTTCTGGCTGGCATGGACAAGCTCCTTCCTTCTTTAAAAGACGCCCTGACCATTGCCAAGGTGCTTCCCAGAAATGCAACCGGCCAACGCCTGACCTCCTACGTCACATGGATAACCGGACCTTCTGAATGTACCGTGGCCCCCTCTGGAAAACGGGAGATGCACATTGTTTTACTTGACAACGGGCGCAGCAAAATCGCCGCTGACCCTGATTTCGCCCAGATCCTCCAATGTGTCCGATGCGGAGCCTGCGCCAATGTCTGTCCGGTGTACCGCATGGTGGGAGGACATCGCATGGGCCATGTTTACATTGGTGCCATCGGACTGATTACCACTTATTTTTTCCATGGCGCAGAAAATGCCAGAAACCTGGTACAAAACTGCACCAATTGTGGAGCCTGTAAAACCGTGTGCGCCGGGGGCATTGATCTTCCCCGGCTGATCAAGGAGGTCCACACCCTGATCCAAGACAAGGAAGGCCATCCGTTAAAGAGCCTCATGCTTGCCAGGGTTCTCAAAAGCCGAAAAATGTTCCATGGACTTTTAAGGGCCGCAACTCTTGCCCAGAAGCCTGTCACCGGGAACACCCAGTATCTTCGCCATCTGCCCATGATCTTTTTTAAGGAACACAATTTTAAAAGATTACCAGCCATTACAGAAGTTCCCTTCAGGGATCAATGGAAGGCCCTGCAAAAAGGCCTTAAAACCGCCCCTTCCAAACCCGGAAGCAAGGCCATCCGGGTTGCCATATTTTCAGGCTGTGTCCAGGATTTTGTCTATCCAGAACAACTTGAAGCCGGGATCAAAGCAATGCACTCATCTGGCCGAGACATCGTGTTTGAGTTCCCCATGGGCCAATCCTGCTGCGGACTTCCAGCCATGATGATGGGAGAAAAAGAGGCGGCCCGGGATGTTGCCGTTCAAAACATTACGGCATTTAAGGATGTGAAGGCCGACTACATTGTTACCCTTTGCGCCTCCTGTGCCTCCCATCTTAAACACGCCTGTCCATCCCTTGCAGGGGACATTCTTGGGGAGGAGACCACCCGATTTGCAGACAAGGTGATGGTCTTCAGCCAGTTCATGCACGACATAGCAGGCTTTCCCAAAGGGGCAAGGGATCAAACCAGCCAGGATGTGAGTCAACCGAAAGACCCAAAAAAAACCACCTGGCACTCCCCCTGTCATCTGTGCCGGGGTCTTGGTATCAAGGAGGCTCCCAAAGAACTCATCCGCCACACGGGTAACACCTTTGTGGAGGCAGCAGAAGAGGAGACCTGCTGCGGATTTGGCGGCAGCTTTTCCGCCAACTTCCCTGCGGTGTCAAGGGAGATCCTCACCCGGAAACTAAATGATGCCGAAAGCACCGGCGCAGAACTTCTGGTCACCGAATGCCCAGGCTGCATCCTGCAACTCCGGGGCGGTGCCTTAAACCAGAACAGAAAGTTTAAAGTGATTCATCTGGCCGAACTCCTGGCCGGTGAACAGAAGTAACATCACAGGGCCTGCCCTTTCCGGCAAGCCCTGTCCCCATCCACCAGCGTCAGGGCACCCTCCAAAATCAAAATCATTTCCTAAATTTTTAAAAAAACATTTGACAAATGATCTTCAACAAATATAGTATCGTTTACCATAAGACCGAGCGCTCGTTCGGTAAGCAATAAGTTCCAACAATAGAAATACTTGAACCAACTGACGGCACCAGCCATTTTCAACATTAATCACCATATTCGTTTTCCCGTTTGTCATGGCGTGCCCTTTGGACAACAAACTCAAAAGTTCTACATCATTGACCACAAATATAAGGAGGAGAAAGGGTGAATTTTGACCTTACCAAGGAACAGGAGATGATTCGCAAGGAAGTCAGAAAGTTTGCCCAGAAAGAAATTGCCCCCATTGCAGGCGAACTTGACGAAAAAGAGGAATTTTCGTCCGAACTCACCCGCAAAATGGGTGAAATTGGTCTTTTTGGCATGTTTGTGTCGGAAAAATACGATGGGCAGGGCATGGATTACATCTCTTATATCATCGCTGTTGAAGAAATCGCCAGAATTGATGGGTCCCAGGCAGCCACCATTGCCGCAGGAAATTCATTGGGCATTGGCCCCCTTTATTACTTTGGTTCGGAAGAACAAAAACAAAAATACCTTCCAAAACTCTGCGCCGGGGAAGCCCTGTGGGGATTTGGGCTCACCGAACCCACCGCCGGATCAGATGCCGGAGGCAGTAAAACCACCGCCGTTCGCGATGGAGACGACTGGGTCATCAACGGGTCTAAAATATTTATCACAAATGCCGCCTGCGATATGACAATGGGCGTCACGGTGCAGGCCATCACCGGTACCAGGGACAATGGTAAACCTGAATACACCTGCTTTATCGTTGAAAAAGATACCCCGGGGTTCAAGGCAGTTCCCATGCATAAAAAAATGATGTGGCGGGCATCCAACACAGCGGAACTCTATTTTGACAATGTCAGGGTCCCCAAAGAAAACATTCTTGGAAACCAGGGCGATGGCTTCCATCAAATGCTCAAAACCCTGGACGGTGGTCGTCTCTCCATCGGCTCCATGGGACTTGGCGGAGCCCAGGGTGCCTATGATCTGGCGCTTAAATATGCCAGGGAGAGAAAACAATTTGGCCAATCCATTTCCAAATTCCAGGCCATTGCCTTTAAGCTGGCAGACTGTGCCATGGAAATTGAGTGTGCCCGGAATTTAATGTACAAAGCCTGCTGGTTAAGGGATGAAAAGCGGCCCTTTGAAAAAGAGGCGGCCATGGCCAAGCTGTATTGTTCAGAGCTCATGGGCCGGGTAGCCAATCATGCCGTTCAGATCCATGGCGGATATGGCCTCATGAAAGAGTATAATGTTGAGCGGTTCTACCGGGACCAGAAACTCCTTGATATTGGTGAAGGTACTTCCGAAGTACAGCGAATTGTTATTTCACGGCACATTGGATGTTAGGCAATTGCCGGAAAAGAATACACCAGGTTACATAGAATTTTTATGTTAGAAGTAAGGCAGATTTGTGGATATAAGGGTGATACATCAAAAGAAACTCCCCACAATCAATGTACCTCACCTGTTGTACCTGCCCTCTTTCTGTAAATGGGTGGATGAATTGATGTAGAGCCCCTTATTGTTAGGAACATGTGTCCAAGTATTTATAACTATTACTTAAAGAGGGATTAAATGCAGAAACCAGACATTGAAATAGGCAAAACCACCATTGGCAACATCGTAGACATGCTGGCAGACAACCTGGGAGACAACAGTGCTCTGGAGTATTTATCGCTGGATATCAAGTACAATTTCAAAGAGTTTAGAGACATTTGCGATCAAGTTGCCAAGGGGCTCATGGCACTTGGTATCGAACGGGGTGAAAAGGTTGCCATCTGGGCCAACAATATTCCGGAATGGGTCTACACTCAATATGGCAGCGCCCGCATGGGGGCCGTTCTGGTTACGGTGAACACAAGTTATAGAAGCGCAGAGCTGGAATACCTTCTGGAGCAGTCCGATACCACCACTCTTATTCTCACCGGAGGGGTCAGGGATGCCGATGAATATTTAAAAGTGCTTAACAAAGTCTGCCCCACCCTCAAGGACAGTGAGCCTGGTAAACTTAATGATCCCAAACTTCCCTTCCTGAAAAACATCGTCTACATGGGAAAAGAGAAGATTCCCGGCATGTACAATTGGGATGACATTATAGAAATGGGTAAAAAAATTTCCGATGCAGAACTTCAAGAACGTCTGGCTTCCCTGGACCCCGACGATGTCATCAATATGCAGTACACATCCGGGACCACCGGTTTTCCCAAGGGGGTTATGCTGTCTCACACCAACCTCATTGGTAATGCCTCAAGCCTTGCAACCTGTATGAATCTGACCCCCGCCGATGCCATGTGTATCCCGGTTCCCTTTTTCCATTGTTTTGGCTGTGTCATTGGTACACTGACCTGCATGGTTTCCGGAGCCACCATGGCCCCGGTGGTGTCATTTACCCCGGTGGATGTCCTTAAAACCGTGGAAGCCTCCAAGTGCAACGCCCTTCTGGGGGTTCCCACCATGTTCATTGCCGAATTTGAGGAGATGGATAAAAACAGCTATGACACATCAACCCTTAGAACTGGCGTCATGGCAGGGTCCACCTGTCCCATTGAGGTGATGAAACGGGTGATCAAAGACATGGGTGCCAAGGAGATGACCATAGTTTATGGCCAGACAGAATCCTCTCCCGGCATCACCCAGACCCGTGACAAGGATTCACTGGAACTCAAAACCTCCACCGTTGGCAAGGCCCTGCCCAATGTGGAGGTGAAAATCCTTGATCCCATCACTGACATGGAAATGCCCGTCAACGAGCAGGGAGAACTGTGTACCCGGGGATACCATGTAATGAAGGGCTACTACAAAAATGATGAAGCCACAGCCCAGGCAATTGATAAAGACGGTTGGCTCCACACAGGCGATCTTGCCACCATGGATGAAAACGGATATTGCAAAATTACCGGCCGTATTAAAGACATGATAATCCGGGGCGGAGAGAATATTTACCCCAGGGAAATCGAAGAATTTCTTTATACCTTTGACAAGGTTAAAGATGTCCAGGTGGTGGGTGTTCCTGACACAAAATATGGGGAAGAAGTGGCTGCCTTTATTCAACTCAGGCCTGGAGAAACTGCCACAGATGAAGAGATTAAAGCATTTTGTAAGGATCAAATTTCCTATCATAAAATCCCGAGATTTGTGTTTTTCATTGAAGACTATCCCACCACGGCAAGTGGTAAAATCCAGAAATATAAATTAAGGGATATGGCCACCGAAGAGATTGAAAAATAAACATGATCGACTTAAGCGACATTTAGATGTTCACATAAAAAACGCTGATTGTTTTACCAAAGATTAATGCTGATTAATCCCATGAAAAGTCAATTGGCATATGGTTTTAAGTCTAAAGTGTCGCTGTTTTGTTAAAAGGTCTGATAATTAAGTAACTGCCATGGGCAGACCAGGGGAATCCACTCTGGACTGCCCACAATACAAATGAAATTTACAACTTTGGTTTACCAAAGATTTTCGTATGAACAAGGAGGTAATCGTGGACCATGAAACTGTTCTGATAACTGAAGAAAGGGGAAGCGCCGTTGTCCTGACTTTGAATCGCCCCAAAGCCATGAATTCCCTCAATTTTGATCTTTTAAACGCCGTTAAAGAACAGGTGGAAGCGCTGCAATATCGCCCGGACATCCGCACGGTTATTCTCACCGGTGCCGGTGAACGCGCCTTTTGTGCGGGGGCAGATTTAAAGGAACGGGCCACTCTGTCCCAGGATGAGGTAAAAAAATTCATCCTCACCATCAGAAATGTACTCACCTCCATACAGCACCTGAACAAGCCGGTTATCTCGGCGGTGAATGGCATTGCCCTTGGTGGTGGAACCGAACTTGCCCTGGCATCGGACATCCGCATAGCTTCAGAATCTGCTGTCATGGGACTGACGGAAACACGCCTGGCCATTATTCCGGGGGGGGGTGGTACCCAGAGACTGCCCCGCATCATTGGCGTTGCCAAGGCCAAAGAATTGATTTTCACCGGTCGCCGGGTGGATGCCCAGGAGGCCCTTGACATCGGCCTTGTGAACAAAATATGTAATCCGGAAAATCTCATGGATGAGTGTATGGCCATGGCAAACATGATTGCAGAAACCGGCCCCATTGCCGTTGAGATGGCCAAATACGCCATCAACCAGGGCATTGAAACCGATCTTGCCACTGGTCTTGCCATTGAATCCAACGCCTATCGAGTCACCATTCCCACCGAAGACAGGGTTGAAGGGCTCACCGCTTTCAGGGAAAAAAGAAAACCGGTTTACCAAGGAAAATAGGGGAATAGATATGAGCGAAAACAGAATATTCTGGGAAAATGAAGAAGTAAAACTTGCCCAACGTCAATACGAGGCTGTGTGGCCCGGTGGACAAAAAGCAGTAGACCGCCTGGCCCAAAAAAACAAACGCCCGGTGAGGGAGCTGATACAGGATCTCATTGATCCGGGGACCCAATTTTTTGAGCTTTCCCTGCTGGCGGGTTTTGGCGTGGATTATCCCGGAATTCCCGATGTCCCCTGCGGCGGCATTGTCACGGGCCTTGGCAAAATCCATGGCAACTGGACCATGATCCTGGGCAATGACTCCCGGGTCAAGGCGGGCACCTATTTTCCCATTACCTTAAAAAAACACATGCGGGCCCAGGCCATTGCTGAAAATTGTGGCATCAACTGTGTTTACATTGCCGATTCCGGCGGTGCATTCCTTCCCATGCAGGTGGAGGTTTTCCCCGATGATCAGCACTTTGGTTCCCTTTTTTACAACATGGCCCGAATGTCGGCCAAGGGGCTCAAACAGATCACCATGAGTACCGGTGGAAACACCGCAGGCGGTGCCTACATTGTCTTTATGGCCTGTGAATCCATCATGATTGACAAGCAGTCCTTCTCGTTTCTGGGCGGACCGCCCCTGGTGAAAATGGCCACGGGTGAAACCATTTCCGCCGAAGATCTGGGGGGGGCAAAAACCCATACCCAAATTTCAGGAGGGGCGGATCATCTCTGCGCTGACCAGGCCGATGCCGTCTCCCGGGTCCGGGACATTCTCTCTTTAAGCAAACCCCAGACCATCCATCTTCATCGATACCAGGAGCAGGAACCGGCCGTGCCTGCTGAATCCATTTATGATTACATGCCAGTGAACTTTAGCCAGAGCATTGATACCCGCAGCATCATTGATTGCATTGCCGACGGCAGTGTATTCATAGAATATAAGAAAGATTTCGCCGTGGGAAAAGCGAGCAATATTCTCACCGGTAAAATTCGAATCAAAGGACTTCCCGTGGGCGTGGTCTGCACCAACGGGGCCGGGATCATCTTTCACGAGGCCGCCAAAAAGGTCACGGAATGGGTGGTGAGATGTTCCTATGAAAAAATACCCCTGCTCTTTATCCAAGGCGCCCCAGGCTATATGGTGGGCTCGGAATCAGAACATGCAGGAATAGGCAAATACGGGGCAGACATGGTCCGGGCGGTATCCTGCGCCCAGGTTCCCCGGATTCAATTGGCCATAGGACCTGACAACGGGGCCGCCAACTACGGGATGTGCGGCAGGGCCTACCGTCCCCATTTCCTTTTTTCCACCATGCGGGCCAGAACAGGCGTCATGAGCGGAAAAAGCGCCGCCGGAGTTCTGCTCTCCATTGAACAGGCCAAACGGGAACGGACCGGCACCCCCATGACCGAGAAGGAAATTTTAGCCTTCCAGAAAAAAATGATCGACAAAGCGGTGAGATTGTGACCAGAAGAACTCTGGGAGAAAATCGTTTGGCCACAAGAGACGGAATTGACACGTCGGGAGGTCGCGGAAATGTTTGGAGTCTCGATAGTGACGATGGAAAGATAGATTCGGCGACATCAAGAAGAACTTCTGAAGGCGAATTTATCTTTGAGACATCCGGATCCAAATGGGCCAGGCACATGAAACTTGGCGGG